>JAGLHR010000847.1 GCA_023143415.1 Thiomargarita sp.
TGACGAAAATCTTCTTATGTAGGGGCAATCCCTTGTGGTTGCCCTGAGTACAAATTTTTTAGGATAAATTTAATGTCAACTTATGTCATTGGTGATATACAAGGCTGTTACACCGAACTACAAAAACTACTTGAACTTATTAACTTTAACCCCCGTCAGGATGTTCTATGGTGTACTGGCGATTTAGTTAATCGTGGACCAAATTCCCTAGAAGTCTTACGCTTTTTTAAGGGCTTAAAGGAACGGGCCATTGTCGTTTTAGGTAATCATGATTTACACCTGCTTGCGGTAGCACAAGGTCATACAAAATATCTCAAACCCAAAGATACACTGACTCCCATATTAGAAGCACCAGATGCTCAAGAATTGTTGACGTGGTTACGTCATCGCCCTTTTCTCCATTACGATGTTCACTTTAGATTAACTTTGATTCATGCGGGCTTACCTCCACAATGGAATTTACAACAAGCGCGTCAATATGCGGTAGAAATTGAAGAAGTACTTGGTGGCTCAAAATATAAGGATTATTTAGCCCATCTTTATGGCAATGAACCCAAAAAATGGTCAGAGAAACTGAGAGGGTGGGATAGGATACGTTTTATGACCAATTGTTTTACGCGGTTACGTTATTGTAATGCTGAAGGCGAATTAGCCCTGAAAAAAAAGGGAAACCCCAATAATTATGATGATGAAGATAAACCTTGGTTTTTATGGTCACACCGTGCCAGTCGTGATATGCAAATTATTTTTGGGCATTGGTCAGCATTGGGCTATTATGCAGACAATAATGTCTATGGAGTGGATACAGGATGCCTATGGGGTGGCGCATTAACCGCTTTACGTTTAGAAGATAAACGGGTATTTACTCTGCCCTGTGCTGGGGAATGTACCCCCCCCGAAAATCCCTTTTAATCAACACGCACGACTCGAAATCCAATCGTATCAAGACGTGTACCAGGGCTAAATTTGTTTCTTTTTGTTGTGCGTAAACCTTCATCATAAGTTCTAAAAGAACTGCTACGCACTATGTACCATGAACAATTTCCTCCTTTCCAACGATGTCCTTTTGATGGTGCCCCTTGATAACTAGGACGAAAGCAACTGATAGTCCATTCCATGACATTGCCAATAGTATCATATAAGCCTAAAGGATTAGGCTTAAAATCGCCAACCGGTGCCGTTTGCATTCCATCCCATTTGCTATCACACATTCCACAGTTAGCGTTGTTTTTACCGATCCGATAACCCCACCAGTAAATAGTATCCCTGCCAGCCGCAGCGGCATATTCCCATTCTCTTTCACTCGGTAATCTGTATTGATGACCGGTTTGTTTAGTTAGCCACTTCGTATAGTCATTAGCTTCTTCCCAATTGACATTGATAACAGGTCGTTTTATTCTTCCCCAACCCATATCGTCAGGAAAGGGATGGCCAGTTGATTTGGCAAATAAGTCATACTCTTCAAATGTAATTTCATATCGACTTATAGAAAATTTGTGTAATGTCACCTCATGCTGTGGGCGTTCATCTGTATGAGTAAAAATTTTACTCCCCATCTTAAATGTACCCCCCGACAATTTAACCATTAGTGGCCCTTTTCCATGTCTTAACTTATCATGAAACTTCCCCAATGTTCTGACTTGATACGCCTGTTTTGGAACAAGAGAGGGAGATTCGTTTTCCGTCGGTTCTTCAAAAGTGGAATTATGTACAACCGGTTCCGTTCTTGATTTTTTAACAGGTTCATATTTTTTAACGATAAACAGAAATAATCCACCTAATATTAATGAAAAAATAATGCCAATAATGACTCCTAGTAATAATCCCTTATGATCACCATGACGAATCGCCGCAAGGGTATGTTCCTTTTCGGCTTTTTTTTGTCTTTCCATTACTGCTCGTGCTGTATCGCGTTGCACTTTGAGCAAGTCTGCCTCTTTTGTGGCTTGTTGGCGGATATGCTCAAGTTCTCGCCTAAGTGCTTGATGTTCCGCCTCTTTTTTCTTAATAAGCCTCGCTAATTCTTGTTGTAACTTTTCTTCATTATTAGCGACACTTTTTTCAGCCTGATGTTTTAAATGCGCAAGCTGTGCTTTAGCATTGCTCAGTTGCTCAATTTGTGTGCGAGTTCTTTTCTGAGCCTCTTCAAGACGGTTTATACGATCTTCAACTACCGTTTTTTTAATGCTTTTTTTAACCTCCGTTTTAGCAGAGGTGGCAACGGTTTTTTTAGGGATTTTATTTTTCCCTTGCAGTTTGGCAACAGCTAATTGCAATGCATTTATTTGTGAAACCAGTTTATCGGCTTCTGTGGCTTTACGTGCAGCTTCTTCTGCGGTATCGGCAGTTTTAGCTTCTGCCTGTAATCTATGATACCGCTTAATAAGTTTTTGAGTTTCCGCCTTGGCCTGATTTATTGAAGACACAATTGTTTTCTCGTATTCAATGACTTAGGAATGAGAGTTCAATAATACCCGACGAGGTTTTAGTTTTTTTGAAGACTAAAACCTCGAATGCTATACAAATTTCGGAAATGATTAAATCCTCATTATAAGTGAAATCTTTTCGAGGCTTACAGTTTTTCTTCAAAAAACCGTAAGTCTCGAAAGTAAGACAAGCATCCTTAACGGGTTTCGATGTTAAAAATTGTTAGCTTTGAAAAGATTATTTTTTTAAAGAGAAAGGCTATGTTTTAGCATTTGAACGCTTATCACTTTCGTTTTTTTTTTATAAATCGTAATTACTTACTGATGTTACGCAAAGCGATTCTATTCGCCGCTTAGAAATCCGATTTTTTGTTCTGAATCAGAATTTCTTAAACATCTTGGAAACATAGTACGTAACATCAGTTACTTATACTCGTTCATCAAGTTTTTGATGTTATTTGGCTTTGCATCAATCAATTTTTAAAGGTTTAAAAAAGCAAGTTATTGATTTTTTAATAAATTATAATGACTCAAAAAATTATATCTTTTAAAATCAATTATTTATAAAAAACTTGATGTTCGAGTTATAATAGCTTCGCCAAAGGATTTTGAACAGGATTTCAGCCTAAAATTTTTTGAAGAAAAACTTTAG
>JAGLHR010000848.1 GCA_023143415.1 Thiomargarita sp.
AACTACTCCGCCTTGAAATCAATTTAACACCCCTCGTTCCCAAGAACGAGGGGGCTGAGTAGTTACTGTACTCCTTTATAATTTAAACGACTAAAAATCCAACGCATCATCTAAATCCAACGCATCATTCCCATTCCATGCGGTTCAGAGAGCATTTCATGAAATGGAAATACGCGAATGCGATAACTTAATCCACCACTTAAATCGGGTTTAAAATTCAGACTATAGAGATATTCTCTGCTATCGTCAAGGGGGTGTTCTAGCTTAAACTTATAGTAAACCGTTTCACTCTGTTCGTTAGGCGAAATGTTCTGTAAATCTTGCTGAGTTGGCACCAAAATTTCTGGATGATAAATCTTGCGCGAGAGCAATAATTCAACAGTGACATCATTTGGCTGTAAATCATTTAAATACACGGCTACTTGTATATTTATTGATTCGCCGTAAGATAATTGTTGCATCTGCGGTGCAGATAATAGGCGAACTTGTACATCCGCCCATTTTGTTTTCATACGCGCTTTCCAATGGGCTAATTCTTGCGCCTTGGCATAATTATCGCGTCTCAACAATTCACCTTTACGACTGGCGGGTAGATATAATTTGTTGATGTAGTCATTGAGCATCCGCATGGTATTAAAGTGCGGAAGTATTGTTGCCATAGAACGTTTGGCTTTTTTAACCCAGCCTTCAGAATAGCCATTTTCCCCCCGTTCATAGTAAAGTGGAATGACTTCATCAAGCAAAACTTCATATAAGCTGCTTGCATCATCGTAATCACGTTGATTATCATCGTGGAGTGGAGACTGTTTTATTGCCCAACCATTGCTTCCGTCATAACTTTCAGGCCACCAACCGTCAAGCACACTGAGATTTATTCCCCCATTGACACCGGCTTTCATGCCAGATGTACCGCTGGCTTCTTGGGGATAGACAGGATTATTTAGCCACACATCGACTCCTGAAACTAAACGTCGTGATAATCCCAAGTCATAGCCTTGCACCAGCAGAATCTTGCCCATAAATTCCGGTTCACAACTGACCCTATAAATTTCTCGGAGCATCTCTTGTCCGGGTATATCAGCCGGATGCGCTTTACCCGCAAATATAAACACGACGGGTCGTTTAACATTATTGAAGATAGAGCGTAACCGATTCATATCCTTGAATAACAAGGTCGCCCGTTTGTAAGTGGCAAAACGCCGTGCAAAACCAATTGTCAGAATATTGGGATTATTGGGATTAATATATTTCAGCAGACGCTCTAAATGCGTTTCAGAAGTTTGATAATGTTGTGCTGTCAAGCTATTGCATATCACTTTCAACATACGGGACTTAACCGTTTGTCTCACTTCCCAAAATTCTTTGTCTGGAATATCCTCTACGCCTTGCCAAAATGTGCTATCATATTGACGTTTTGGCCATTCTGTTCCAAGTGATTTATCAAATAAGTCACTCCATTGTCGCGCCAACACTGAGGGTACATGTACGCCATTAGTGACATAGCGCATCGGGTTTTCGCTGGCAATAATTTCAGGCCAAAATTTTTGACAGATTTCTGATGACACCTGACCATGAATACGACTCACGCCATTAAAATGTTTAGAACCTTGAACCGCTAAGGTTGTCATATTAAAATCGGAATGTTCGCCATCGCTCGCCCAGCAACCGAGTGCGAGAAAATCTTCTTTGGATAATTTCATATCATGTTCACAGAAAGAACCCAGATAGTTCATTATTAGTTCTTGTGGGAAGTGATCATGTCCTGCCGGCACGGGGGTATGGGTGGTAAATACCGTATTGGCAGAAACCGCTTCAATCGCGGCTTCAAAACTTTGTCCGTTATTTGTTAGTTCGCGTATTCTTTCTAAAATCATAAAGGCTGCATGACCTTCATTGATATGCCAGATGGTGGGTGCTAATTTAAGTTTTCTGAGCAGTCGCACGCTGCCGATACCCAAGACGATTTCTTGTTTGATACGGGTATGTTCATTACCGCCGTAAAGTTGGTGAGTAATTGCACGGTCATCATCATTGTTTTTGCTGACATTAGTGTCGAGCAAATAGAGGTCAATATGCCCTACTTGTATTTTCCACGCTTTGGCAAATACCTGTGTTTTTGCAATTTTGACATCAATATAGATTTCCTCACCCGCATCATTCAGTGCAGGGCTTATTGGCAAATACTGTGTATTATTGACATTATATGAGGAAATTTGATGGCCTTCTGCATCAATCTGTTGGTTAAAATAACCTTTATTGTAAAACAAACCCACAGCGACAAAAGGCAAACGCATATCACTAGCCGTTTTGCAATGATCGCCTGCTAAAATACCCAAACCGCCTGAATAAACTGGTAAACTTTCGTGAAAACCGTATTCGGCGCAAAAATAAGCAATCAGCGCGTCTTCTGCTAATTTTTTACCACCATTACACCGTTCTTTGGTATCGCAATAAGCATCAAAAGAGGACAGTACTTGCCGATAGCTTTTGAGAAATGACTGATCAGTCGCTGCCTTTTGTAAATGCTTTTGATCAATATTGCGTAAAAATAATTTGGGATTGTGTCCAACCCGAATCCATAATTCTTCATCAAGTTGTTCAAACAATATTCTCGTTGGAACATTCCAACTATATCGTAAGTTATTCGCCAATTCTTCGAGGCGTTTTAAAGCCGTTGGCAATATAGGAACGACTTCCAGGTTAAATTCTTGTGGAGACATGTTTACCTTTTCATTTGAGTATGCTATAAAAAAATATTTTGAACCTTTTCAAAAGCTAAAACGTTTTAGATGATAAAGTGTTTTGAATATTAATTAAACATCGAACAGAAATTTTAACTTTTATTATACACTATTCGGATCGATACCTAACTTTCGTAACTGTTCTGCCATTTTGGCTATCTGTTGTTGCGCCAATGTTTTTTCTTGACGTTCTGTTGTAATGCAGACTAATGTTGAATCAGACCTGACAGG
>JAGLHR010000849.1 GCA_023143415.1 Thiomargarita sp.
TTTATATACAATCCTTGTAGTTACTATTGTCAGACGAAAAACTTGATGATCGAGTAACATCAATCCTAAAATTATCATTATGAAAAGGAATTGTGCGTGAATCCAAAGCCGGGTAGCTGGGTCAATACCATTAAGGGCTCAAGTCGAGGCTAACGTTTTTTTAAAGAAAAAACGTTAGCCTCGACTCGAAAACGCTTTAGCTTTGTAAATCAAAAAATGCCCAAAGCTGAAGCGTTGGACTCCAAAATTTCTTTATAATTCGCATTCAGAGCAATCGTTCTCCGCGCCCTATCGCATAATAGGTAAAACCCCGTTGGCGCATTCTTTGAGGTTCATAAAGATTACGTCCATCAAAAATCACAGCTTGATTAAGATTGGCTTTGATAAAATCAAAATCAGGGCTGCGAAATGTTTTCCATTCAGTCATAATAACCAGAGCATCTGTTCCTTTGAGAGCCGCTTCTGGTGTGTCACATAATTGTAAATCAGGGCGTGAACCATATAATCGTTGTGCTTCAGACATTGCTTGCGGATCATAGGCTTGTACTGAAGCACCTCGCGCCCATAATGCTTCCATTAATGTACGACTGGGTGCATCACGCATATCATCTGTATTGGGTTTAAAGGCTAAACCCCATAAGGCAAAGCGGCGATTTTGAAGTTTATCTTGGAAATGCTGTTGAATTTTTTGAAATAAAACCGTTTGCTGATATTTATTGACGATTTCAACCGCTTCTAATATTCGAGCATCAACGCCCACTTTTTTGGCGGAGCGTATCAAGGCTTGTACATCTTTAGGAAAACAACTCCCGCCATAGCCTGCACCAGGATAGATAAAATGGAACCCAATCCGTGGATCTGAACCGATACCAAGACGTACTTGTTCAATATCTGCGCCCACCTGTTCAGCGATATGAGCCATTTCATTCATAAAACTGATTTTTGTAGCTAACACCGCGTTGGCTGCATATTTTGTCATTTCCGCCGAGCGAATATCCATAACCATGAGCCTATCGCGATTACGATTAAACGGCGCGTAAAGTTCGTGCATTAATTCAGTAGGGCGAGATTTGTCAGTACCGATAATAATGCGATCAGGCTTCATAAAATCTTCAATCGCAGCCCCTTCTTTTAAAAATTCTGGATTGGAAACCACGTCGAAATCGCAGACTACTCCACGAGCGTCAAGTGCCGCTTGCACTGTTTCATGTACCTTATCTGCTGTACCAACTGGAACAGTGGATTTGTCTATAATCACTTTATAATCTGTCATGTACTTGCCGATAGTTTCAGCGACTTGTAACACATATTGAAGATCAGCAGAGCCATCTTCATCGGGTGGCGTGCCGACAGCAATGCACTGAATCGTCGCGTGCGCGACTGCCCTGGCGACATCAGTTGTGAATTGCAAACGCCCGGCGGCGAGGTTTGCTTTCAAAAGGGTTTCTAAACCAGGTTCATGGATAGGTACTTCACCCTGCTGTAATTGGGCAATTTTTTTTGCATCGACATCGACACATAAAACATGATTACCCACATCAGCCAGGCAAGTACCCGTGACTAAACCCACATATCCTGAACCAAAAATGCTAATATACATATTTTTTAATTATAAATTATGAATTATGAATTGTTAATAAAAAAATGATGGAGAAGAATTAATGGATGATGCACAATTATTACGTTATAGTCGCCAAATTCTATTACCCCAAGTAGGAATAAATGCTCAAGAACGTTTATTGAAATCCAACGTGTTGATTATTGGTTTGGGCGGTTTAGGCTCACCAGTGGCGATGTATTTGGCGGCAGCAGGGGTAGGACATTTGTTACTCTGTGATTTTGATGTTGTCGAACTCTCTAACTTACAACGCCAAATTATTCATAACACGGATGATATTGGTCAATCCAAAGTTGAATCAGCGCGTGATTCATTGTTCGCTTTAAACCCACTTGTCAAAATGACGCTCCTTCAACAATTGGATAATGATGCTTTAGCAGAACAAATAAGTCAAGTCGATGTTGTGTTAGACTGTACTGACAATTTACCAACACGTTTTGCGATTAATCAGGCTTGTGTCGATACACAAACTCCCTTAGTGTCAGGGGCAGCGATACGCATGGAAGGACAAATTTCAGTTTTTCGTCAGGATCAATCTGACAGTCCTTGTTATCGTTGTTTATATTCCAATGAAGACGCGCTAAAGGAAACTTGTACCCAAACAGGAATACTTGCACCTATTGTAGGTATTATCGGCAGTTTACAAGCATTGGAAGCAATGAAACTGATTATGAATGTGGGTAAAACGCTGACAGGGCAGTTATTATTATTTGATGCTTTGAATATGGAAATTAACACGATTAAACTGCTAAAAAATCCAAACTGCCCTGTGTGTCACTAATTTTAATGGTTTCGATTCGAGGCTAAAGTTTTTT
>JAGLHR010000085.1 GCA_023143415.1 Thiomargarita sp.
AGCGAAACCCACCATTAATCTAAAAACTCAGATACTATCCAATATTAAGTACATTCGAGGCTTACAGTTTTTCTTCAAAAAACTGTAAGCCTCGAATGGATTTGAGAAATAAACGGATTAAATCAAAGGAGGATTTAGAATAATCAAATGTCTCCGAAACTTTCACCTTGAATCCATCCGTTTTATTCCCTAATCCATTCGAGGCTAAAGTTTTTTGAAGAAAAACTGTAAGCCTCGAATGTACTTAATATCGTACCTGAGTCGTTACAATCAATCATTTATTTTAAATCTCACATAAAGCAAAATTTTTTGTTACTATAGTTGAATTTCAAAGTGAAGAATAAAATTATGTTGACTGTTTAATCCCGCTTTAAAAAATGAGACGATGAATGGAGAAATAAATATCATGGCAACATTAAACATCCATAATGTCAGTGATAAAGTAGTTCAAGCCCTATTTTAATCTACCGAAAATACAACAAGAAAGATTAAAACGAACATTAGAAGAAACCATTCTCCTTTGGGTAAAAGTATCGAACGCTCAAATCACACCCATGCAACCGTCTGTTTGTCAAAACGAGACGCTTATTCAACATACCCCTGGGGTGTGTGGTGGAAATGCTTGCATCCGTCAGACTCGTATTCCAGTATGGACTCTTATATCTCTCCGTTCCCAAGGTGCGACGAACCAAGAATTAATTGAGGATTATCCCAGTCTTAATCAAGCAGATTTAGAAGCGGCTTGGATTTACTATCAACAGCATAAAAACGAAATTGATCACGCAATTACTATACAAAATGATGAAGATTAAATTATTTCTGGTTCCCAAACTCTGTTTGGGAACCCATTCATGGACGCGGAGCGTCCAGCCACGCAGAGCGTCGATGAAGGCATTCCCAAATAGAATTTGGGAACGAGAGAAAATGCCGTTGCACCGAAAAGATGTTGCCCACCCTACTCATGAACTACAAGGATTGTATATAAAAAAGGATTACAAAAAAAAACCAATAACGACAAGGATTATATATAAGAAAGGATTGGATCGAAGTTATGCTCGTTTTTAATCCATTCGAGGTTTGAGTTTTTCTTCAAAAAACTCAAACCTCGAATATTATATACAATCCTTGTAGTTAGCGTTTTTAATCCCTTCTTATATACAATCCCTGTAGTTATTGTTAAAATACGAAAAACTTGATCATCAAATCTCACATTCTGAAAATTCTCAAATTCTCAAATTCTGATTCAAAATTGAAGGAGACATTTTCCTTTGTCAGTTTTCAAGGATCACCCCTCAGTGAAATCACTTTCATCATATCCCAACGCCACCGCACATTCACCACAAATATCACCAATCGCTTGCAAATCCGTTTTATCTAAGACTTCACGTTTTTGTCTCACAGTTGAGGGGATGATTTTATTCGTATTATACAAAGGAGGCGCGTCAGGAATTTGCCGCTGAATGCTTTTTAATACTTTAAGAGGTTGAGTAACCAACTTTTCATAATGTATTAAAATCAACTGCTCCGTTTTGCCCATTAACAAAATGTCGGCTAAATAACGCCAGAGTAAAGCGCGTTTTAAAGCTTCATTCGGCGTTGCGGCGATTTCTACTAAACGCTGACGTTGCCATTGCGCCAAAAAGGGATCATTAACATGCCCAACAGGAAAATCTGTCACCAAAGCCTGTTTAAGATGTGGAAAGCTTGTTTTCCATGAAGCAATCGTATCAATGGGATGACGAACACAAGCCATTATTGGGATATTCGGCAAAACTTGTTTAAGCTGTGACAATCTAGCCAT
>JAGLHR010000850.1 GCA_023143415.1 Thiomargarita sp.
TAGGGTGGGTAGAGTGAAACGAAACCCACCATTTTTGGCGGTTCGGTGCGTTTCGCTCTCGCTCTACCCACCCTACAAAAAAACATTTTAAGTCAAATACTTAAATACTTATGACTAATGATGAGAGCTAGAGCTTGGGAACGAGGGGGCTGAGTAGTTACTAATCAACAAGAAATTGAGTTTTTTCTCAATGAATGAAGCAAGTGTAAGCTGGACATTGGCTACACCCACACAGGTATTCCATTTAAAAATAAAATATCACCACGATGCGACGTTTTTTCCTACTTTTCTTACTCATTCAATGCGTTTTATTTACCGTTGAAATCATACAAACGGTTCAAGAATCAGTTATTGTACCTTGGACTGAATTGATTGCGGCGACCAGTGCGTGGCTGATTCAATTATTTGATAACCAAGTTTTAGCCAATGGTGTTATTATTCAAAGTGCCAACTTTGGGGTAGCGATTCGCCCTGGCTGTATTCGAGGTTTGAGTTTTTCTTCAAAAAACTCAAACCTCGAATGGTGTAGAAGCCGCTATTATTTTCACAGCGATTTTTGCCTTTCCCACTCACGCCTGGCGACATAAACTACTCGGTTTTGTTATTGGTGTCCTCACAATTCAAGCCCTTAATTTCATCCGTATCATCAGCCTCTTTTATCTGGGGCAATGGAATCAAACCGCCTTTGATTGGGCGCATCATTATATCTGGGAAGTGCTCATTATGCTTGATGTGTTAATGGTTTTCCTGATATGGATTCGGACATTACCCCCTAAACCCGCCAATGCCTAATAAATCGGTTTATATCTTTTTAGCGGAAACCTTCTTGTGGTTGCCCATTACCTTTTTTATTTGGTACTACTTGGCAACGCCACTGACTGCGCCACTCGCCCTTTTAGTACATGCTTTATTGACCTCGTTTATGCCGACTTGGATTGAAGGGGTTGAACAACATGGTCATTTGTTGGAAGTGATAACCTCAATTACGCCTACCCTTAATATTGCCGTCCCTGCGGGTGTAGAAGCGATTTTTACTTTTGAGGTCAATCCACTGATTTATGGTTACGGCTTACCCTTTTTCATGGCTTTAACCTTCGCTGCCCCAAATAGGCTCAGTCGTAAACTCCGTCAAATTGGTTTAGCTT
This sequence comes from Thiomargarita sp., assembly GCA_023143415.1. Taxonomy (GTDB): domain Bacteria; phylum Pseudomonadota; class Gammaproteobacteria; order Beggiatoales; family Beggiatoaceae; genus QNES01. Next base: position 1,146 of record JAGLHR010000850.1, read on the forward strand.
GGTTATTGATATTACTACCAGTGCAAGCCTTTTGTGTCATTGCCCTGATTTTAAAAACGCTGGTTTTTCACACCGAACCGAGTCTTTCTTTTCAGATAGTCATTTCGAGGCTAAAGTTTTTCTTCAAAAAACTTTAGCCTCGAAAACAATTTGTCTCGTGAAGCCATTGCCTTAGCCTTTCAATTTGGGAGCTTAATTTTCACACCAGTTACGCCCTTATTAACTTGGATGTTTTTTAATCGGGATTATTTACAAGTCTTGGCACCGCAACTTGCGTCAAATTCAGTATCTCAAAAGCAAAAGTAAATGTAGCCATGTAGGGTGAACAACGTCTGTTGGGTGCAACGGCACCAATAACTGACAGGCAAAAAGGTAAAATCTCAAAACATCCCTTTCCCAAATCAACTTAAAGTAAATGTAGGGTAGGAACGAAGTGGAAACCCACCATTTTCCAACGGTATGGTGGGTTTCCGTTTCACTCCTACCCACCCTACTTGCTGTTATACTGAATTTTTTTAGCCTGGTAGGGTGGGCAACGTCTTTTTGGTGCAACGGCATTAACTGGTAAAACCTCAAAACACCCCTTCCCCAAATCAACTTAAAGCCTCAAGTCGTTTGACTTGGGGATTTTTCCCCTAGATTGAACGCCAATATAGGGGTGATGAGTTTTTTGTGTCTGAATCCGACAATGATTAAATTGCCCTGTATTATTCACCCACCAAAGATGATTACCGATTATTCATCCCTCGTTCCCAAACGGAGTTTGG
>JAGLHR010000851.1 GCA_023143415.1 Thiomargarita sp.
AAAAAAATCGGATTTCTAAGCAAGCGGCGAAACGATGTTTAAGCGATTTTTTAAAAAAATCGGATTTCTAAGCAAGCGGCGAAATGATGTTTAAGCGATTTTTTAAAAAAATCGGATTTCTAAGCTCGAATAGAATCGCTTTGCGTAACATCAGTTATAATAACCTAATGTTGAGTTCCCTCCGAAAAGTGATTTTAAGGAGGTATGTAAGTAATAGCTAATATACTAAAACTTCTTTGCTTTTAACAATTTAAAATATTGGCATTCTCTAATATACTGAGGTTTTCGACATTTCGGAGTGGACTCAATGTTATTATAATGTAAGAAGCCACTTTTTTTTAAAGGAGAATTTTAAATGAGACAGAAATCAAGACATACTAGAATTAAGCCTATTTTATGGCTGTTCAGTTCACTTTTGATTATACCCATGACATTCGGTTTTATAAATTCCACAGAGGTATTCGCCCAACAGTTCCAAGCAGTCGCACAGAGTGGTGATAAGATGAATCAGACATCAGAGAAAGTTCAACCCTGTACGGCACCACCCATTGATTCCAGAATTGAGGTGGATATTTCAGAACAGCAGCTTTACCTATACTGTCGTTATGCGGAGGGCAATGAAGAGAAGAAGATTTATCCCGTGTCAACCTCTAAATATGGTATTGGCAGTAAGGCGGGCAGCAATAAAACCCCATTAGGGCAGCATCGTATTGAAAAAAAATTTGGTGAAGGTGCGCCAGAAGGGATGATTTTTAGGGCGCGTCGTTCAACTGGCAAAATCGCACAAATGAACGCGCCTGATGCGGGTGACTTAGTAACAACACGTATTATGTGGTTAAAGGGCTTAGAGCGTGGGATAAATTCAGGGCGTGGAATAGATTCCTACAAACGTTATATTTATATTCACGGCACGGCGGAAGAAAATAAAATCGGTTCAATCGCATCGCATGGCTGTATTAGGATGTACAATCGCGATGTGATTGATTTATTTGGGCGCGTTACTGAGGGTGTTGAAGTTAATATTAAGAGATAAAATCCCCAATGTCATTGATTTAGGAACGTTTCGAGGTTTGAGTTTTTTGAATAAAACTAAAACCTCGAAAATGAAATCACTTCGACCACTTAAGGTAACCACAAGGGATTACCCCTACAATATCTCAATTGATGTAGGCTGCATTCGAGGCTTTCGTTTTTTGAAAAGAAAACCTC
>JAGLHR010000852.1 GCA_023143415.1 Thiomargarita sp.
CAGACTTTAGCTTTTAGCCTTGAAATTTATTTCAAGGCTAACCTCTGAGTAGTTACAAATATTATTTTAAAAAACAATTGCTTACATTTATTGACTTTCATTCATCATTCACCATTCCAGTTCGAGGCTAAAATTTTTGTAACTACTCAGTCTTATTAAGCGTTGTACTCCAATACGCACAAAGCTAAAGCGTTGTACTCCTAGACAAAGCTAAAGCGTTGTACTCCATTCGCATTTCAAGGCTGAGTCGTTACAAATTTTCTTCAAAAAACTTTCGCCTCGAATCCTGTTCAAAATTGATAGCAGCGACTTTACCTTTATGAGAATGTCATAATGATTCCAATTTTTCAAGTGATTCATTCACCAACGGCTCCTCATTCCAATGATTCTCTCCATAGAAAAATGGCGTTAGGGGATGTAAACATTGAACAACAACTCGCCCGTGAAATGGGTGCACCGCCCTATCCTGTTCAGGAAATTTCAGACTCCATCCCTGTTCGCGCTTGGGCAGAAACGCTGAATGTGGCAGAAGTGTGTTTACTCTTCGATCCAGAATTTTGGTATAGTTCCCAATGTTGGGAACAATGGAGCACTGCCATTCTGGAAGAAGGCACGGATAACCTGATCAATGTGCCGTTAGGCAATCAAGACGTTTCGTGGCAAGCAGGACGGGACATTTCTCCCTATTTAACCTTACCTGGTCTTGAAACAGCGGCGACTTATCGGGGTGAAGAACGTTGGATGAGAGGACGCGGGCAAAATTTATTGGCTTTTTGCGTCGCAGTCGTTCCCATATCGTTATTAAAAACCGTACCGGATAATCTCAAATTCGGTGATTTAGCAGACTATTGGATAACTATTGACACTGAAGTTCGCATTTTTTGCGAAGGTTGGCTTCATGCCTTTAATGCGTTACGGGAAGCAGAAGCGCGTGAGGATTTGATTGCATTATGTCAATGGCAGGGCTTGGTTTTAGAACTGGGCTGTGCTAATGGCTTAATGGCAAAAACCTGTAAAGAAAAATATCCGGTGACTTGGCTCGGAATTGACATGCACAATAGTGCTTTGAAAAATGCCTTGCCCTGGTTAGACTTAGCAATTCAAGCGGATATTCAAAACCCCCTTCCTTTTTCTGAAGAAACACGCTTTAATCGTATTGTCTGTGCCGATGTATTAGAACATATTCCTTATCCTTGGGAACTGCTTTCGCGTCTGCGACAATATATCAGTTCGGATGGATTTTTAGTGGCTTCGTTTCCCAATGTGGGGCATTGGTCAATTATTGATGATTTATTAACCGGGCGTTGGGATGAAACGCCTTCTGGGATTCTCTGCGTCACTCATCACCGCTTTGGAACAAAAAAAACTTGGCAAGGCTGGTTAGAAAAAAGTGGTTGGGAAGTGATTAGATGGGAAGAGGAAAAAGTCCCTTTGCCCTCTCATTGGGAGAAATATCATTTTGGTCACCAAGTGATAAATTATGAGAGTCTGGAAACTTTTCGTTATCGTATTTTAGCGCGCAGGAGTCAGTTGTGCATATAGAATATTTAAAATTCGAGGTTTTAGTTTTTTGAAGAAAAACTAAAGTCGAGGCGAAAGTTAGAACCCCACCATTTTTGGTCAATGCCATTAAATTAAGCCAGGACGAACACGCAGGCTCGCCCCTACAGCCTCTGAATACGTGGGGTTTTGTAGGGCATATCTGTGTGTCTGCCCTTAACTTAATGGCATTGACCAAAAATGGTGGGTTTCCACTTCGTTCCTACCCACCCTACATTTCTACATTTACTACTTATAGCATTTCCTTTTTGAGTTAAAATATGTAGGCTACACACCTTTATGGTTGCTCTTTTTTGTATTTCACCAAAACGAAAAACGCTATAAAAAACGATTCAGTTCGCCCACCATGTAAAGTGGCAATGATAGAAATTTAAAATGCAGAGTGGAACCATCAGGTTGTTTGGTGGAAGTGTCTATTTGGCTTGGCTGGGCGGAGTTGAAACGTACAGCTAAATGTCGCTTTTTTTCCTTCATAAATAGGTGGAGAGATTTCAATTGACCCGTTTTGCCTGCCTTAACTTCTATTGGGATGATTTGTTGTCCCAAGCTGATGACATAATCTAATTCAGCAGATGATGACTTTTTTTCTCGCGTCCAGTAATAGAGATTGGGTTCCTCATAAGACTTTACTGGATAAAGGAGATGTTGACCAATAAATTGTTCGGCAAGATTGCCATTGTTGACAAAATCAAGTTCGTCAACTTCCATCAGGTTTAAGTAATTTAAGCCAAGACAGGTGTTGACGAGACCAATATCTAGGAATAGCAGTTTAAAAAAACGGTCATTTTGTTCTGCGCCCAGAGGTACGCCGTTGGCAGAAGTGTGATAGACTTTCCAAGTTACCCTGGCGAGATGAAGTTGATCTAGGGCTGCTGCAATATGTACCGATTTGATGTCGCGGCTGATATGACTGTATTTGAATTTATGACCTATCATCGTCGGTATTTTATTGAAGAGTTTGCGAATTAAATCGTGTTTTGTGATTAACGCATATTTGCCAAAATCATCCCGATAGGTTGAAAGGATAGATTGTTTGACTTTTTCGCTGCTTTGAAATGTTCTGTCTTCAACATAAGCTTTGATGGATTCAGGCATACCGCCAGTGATGAAATAGATTTTAACCAATTCCATCAATTTGTCATGGATGGGTATTTCTTCGTTGATTTTGTAATTTTTTATAAAATCAGCGAGGTTTTGTTCGCCGACTGCTAAGAGAAATTCGGCAAAAGTCATTGGACCAAGATGAAGATATTCAATGCGTCCAACAGGCATTGAAAATGCGGCTTGGGATAGAGTAAACTCAAGTAGGGAACCTGCTGCTATTATGTGAAGTTCAGGCAGTTCTTCATAAAAATACCGGAGAGCAACGATAGCTTCTGCTGCCCCCTGAATTTCATCTAAAAAAAGTAAGGTGTAACCTGGTTGAATCGTTTTACCCGTTTGTAGTGAGATGAGTTGGATAATTTTGTGTGGTTCGTGAGATTTAAAGAGGCAGGCGAGTTCAGGATTTCGCTCAAAATTGAGTTCTATTAAATTCAGATCGCATCGTTCCGATAAAAGTCGCACTAACGTCGATTTGCCCACTTGTCTGGCTCCTCTGATGACAATGGGTTTATGATTTTTTACTTTGAGCCATTCAGTCAAATAGGAAAGTTGTTGTCTATACATGTTTTTTAGTAACCTTTAATCTAAAATACAAGGTTATTTTATATGATTGTGGTATAAAAGACAAGGAATAAAATTCCTGAAACTTTTTTAATGATTTATTTTATGGAGAATATGATGAAAAATAGTTTAATTTTTCTCATTTTGTTACTTTTTGGATGTTCCGCAATACCGCCTCAAAATTTTGAAGGCAAAACTGTCTTTAATCAAGAGAAAAGGGTTATGTTAGGTGTTGAGAATTTCCTGCAAAATCATTTGTCACTTGTACGAGGAAAGCGAGTTGGGTTAGTCACTCATCCAGGTGGAGTCAATCGTCAACTCAAAAGTACGGCGGATTTACTCTTTGAAAATCCGAGAGTTCATCTGACGGCACTTTATGCACCTGAACATGGTATTCGTGGTACAATTGATGCTGGTAAAAAGGTGAAAACACAAATTGATCCGAAAACCCGTTTGCCGATTTATAGTTTATATGGCAAAACGCGCAAACCCACTGCACAAATGCTAAGAGGGGTGGATGTTCTGCTTATTGATTTACAAGACGTGGGTATTCGTAGCTACACCTTTATTTATACGATGGCAAAAGTGATGGAAGCGGCGGCAGAATATCATAAAGAAGTGATTGTGTTAGATCGCCCTAATCCGATTGGCGGTGTCGCTGTTGAAGGAAATTTGGTACAACCGGGTTATTTTTCGTTTGTGGGAATGTATCCCATTCCTTATCGTCATGGCATGACTATTGGTGAATTAGCCAAATTGTTTAACCATCAATATCAGATTCATAGCAAATTGACTGTGATACCCCTTGTTAATTGGCAACGGAAAATGTCTTGGGCGGATACTCAATTACCTTGGGTTCCCACATCACCCCATGTTCCTCATTGGATCACTCCATTATTAATGGGTGCGACAGGCAGTATTGGTGAATTGGGTGTTTTATCAACCGGCGTGGGTTATACATTGCCTTTTGAAATGATTGGCGCAACGTGGATTAATGGCGAGCGGTTTGCGAAAGTGCTTAATCGTTTGAATTTGCCGGGTGTTATTTTTCGCCCGGCTTATTTTAAACCGTTTTATGGGATATACAAGGGCAAAGTCTGTCAAGGCGTACAAATTCATGTGACTAATGTGAATACTTTTAAACCTTTCATTACGGGTATTCATTTGATGAAAACCTCAATGAGGTTATATCCCCGACATCATTTATTTAGAAAATCGTCTCGTTTTAATATGTTTAATAAAGTGATGGGGAGTAACCACATTTTAGTCAGTCTCCAGCGTGGTTATCCGGTTAGCCAAATTGAGGCGGCTTGGCAAAATCAGTTGAATTACTTTAAGAAGGTTCGACGGAAATATTTGATTTATTGATACTCGAACATCAAGTATGGTCGGTCGGGTTACTTTGCGGCGCAAAAAAATCTAACCCGACCTACATAGCTCAAAATTTGGTCTCTTTATGTAGGGTGGGTAGGAACGAAG
>JAGLHR010000853.1 GCA_023143415.1 Thiomargarita sp.
CTTCGTTCCTACCCACCCTACATTATTACTGCTGAAAGGAGAAAAACATGAAAAATGCGATTTCAATTGAATGCCCGATTGAATTATTGTTGAGTTTACATATCAACATAGAAGATTTTGGTGAATTGGTGAAAATACAATCTGCCATTTCATTGTTTAAGGAAAGCAAAATATCATCAGGCAGCGCGATGGCTCAACATACCCAGAATCACTATTCAAAGCAATGGCAGTTGGTGCCGTTTTATTGGAAGATTCACAAGATGATTTTAATCGGGAAATGTCTTTATGATGATGATATTCTCTAACACGACACCCATTATCGCTTTATCTCGCATCAATCAGTTAAACTTATTACCAACATTGTTTAATGAAATTAATGTTGTGGAAGAAGTGGTAGAAGAATGTGCGGAAGGTGGCAAAATTATCGTACCTGATTTAACGCAGTCGAGGCTCTATGGATAATTATTTATTATATCGTTCAATGAAAATAAGTGCTAATGGTTTGCCAGTGGTGGGGGCAACAGCTAGAACTCTGGGAATCAGAAAGGGCATTGATATTTTAGTCATTTCGGATCAAGTCAAACCCAATACTGGCGGACTGTCTGTTAGTCCGCCGCCACCCTATAATCTTCCAACTCACCGTCGCCCTGCTGCGTTTGGTGGAACGGGTAAAGATCCGATATGGGAAATAAACCTCAATTGTTTAAGTGCTTTTCAACTTCAATATCGAGCCGATCCACATCAACCCAATAAACATGGATTCATTGAACCTATAACAGAAATGCTGCTTGAAGAATATCAACAGGCAATAGTAGCAACTTTACATAAGTGGACTTTGACAGGTTATTAAAAATGTGCATTGAACTATCTGTGTTAAAAGAGGCTTTACAAAAAAGGAGCCACTTGGAAAAATTGGAACAAATCGTTAAAGATTTTCTGGTTAAAGGATACTCGAAGGAAAGTATTCTAGCCGAATTTGAAGATTTCCGTGAAACAACAACAGATGAAGACTATGAAGATGTTGTATTAGAGGTGATGGATTTTCTTGTCGGATGGTGTAGTTCCCATAAACGTATTGATGCACCTAATGCTGCAACTTTAACTGATGATAATGAGCTAACCTATTTTATTATTCATCAATTGGAAGTGATTGAAAAAGCGATTGAACAATTTCATTATTATTTGGAGCAAAAACACTTCAATCTTCAAGAAGCTGAACAACTCCTTAGGAATACCAGGATAGTCGGAAAACTGAATCATAGACAATTAGCGTTATTAAAACAGGTATTAAAAAATTCTCATCTGATGAGTTCATTTTAGGAAAGAAAATGGTGGGTTTCTCAGCCTTGAAATAAATTGCAAGGCTGAAAGCTAAAGTCTGTTAAAACAGACTAAAAAGTTTAGCTGGCTAAGCGTCAATGCCATTAAGTTAAGCCAGGGCGAACACGCAGGTTCGCCCCTACAGCCAATGAATACGTTGAGATTGGTAGGGGCAGACCTGTCCCTGCCCTTAACTTAATGGCATTGAAGCGTAGGGTGGGTAGGAGTGAAACGGCACCATACCGTTGGAATATGGTGGGTTTCTACATCACGACATTTAGTACAACGGATTAACGGAATAAACGGATGGATTGTGATTTGAACTCTCAACCGCAAATTAAATATAAGTCTTTGATTATATTAATAATTATAAAAAACTGCCCTCTAATCCGTTTAATTCCCTAATCCGTTGTACTCATATTCTGTTAATTCTCAAATTCAGCCAATTCTGATTTAGAGAATTATTTAATCAGAGTACAGTAAATTGACGGAATAAACGAATTGATTTTGGGTGTTTTATCCAGAGATGAAATGAACCCGTTGTACTCAGTTTCAGACAATTAAGTTCTTAAATCTTCATTCCAAAATGGAACAAACTTTATGGAAGTCGTCACAGATACTTCAAGTATTATCGCGGTTATCTTGAACGAACCGACTAAACCCGCTTTAATTGAATTAACTCAAGGAGCCAACTTTATTGCGCCCCATTCTGTCCATTGGGAAATCGGTAACGCACTTTCGGCTATGTTCAAACGTAAAAGAATTACCTTAGAACAAGCAAAAGTCGCCCTTCAACTTTATCGAAAAATCCCAATCACTTTTGTAGATATTCAACTTGAATCAGCCGTAGAAATAGCCAAACAACTGAATATCTATGCTTATGATGCTTACTTGATCACTTGTGCATTACAACATCATGCCCCTTTAATTTCTTTAGATAAAGGATTGAGTAAAGCAGCAAAACTTTTGAATATCACTGTTTTGGAGATTAAACAATGACAATCTATCCCTACACCAAAGCTCAACAAAATTTGGCGATACTTTTAGAACAGGCCTATCAAGAAGGTGAAGTACAAATTAAACGCGAAGATGGCACCCTGTTTAGAATAGAGCAGGTTAAGACAACATCTCCCTTCGATATAGAAGGTATTGATGTGAATATCAGTGCCAATGAAATAGTGGAATGTATCCGTGAAGGCAGAGAAAACAGAAATGATGCGCCATCTCTAAATAACCAATCCGTCTAAATCAGCAAGCGTAGGGTGGGTAGGAGTGAAACGGAAACCCACCAT
>JAGLHR010000854.1 GCA_023143415.1 Thiomargarita sp.
AATCCTCAAACGGATCAGATAATCTATCCATTTCATGATACAGTTCTCTCGCAAAATAGTTGAACAATCGCTTTTGTGTGTATGGGCAAGGAAATTTCACATTATTTTCGCTCATACTGACTTCTTCAACCGAAATGACTCCATTCATATAGAGAAAATTGATGATGGGATCATCATAGAGAAAATTGACTTTCGTTCTGGTTTGGAACAGTTCCAAAACGAATGACTTGTAAGGTTCCTGTTTCGCCTTGCTGATGAGGTTCAAAATATTGTTATTGGGCAATAAGTTAATCGCGGCGGCATAAACCCCTTCAAAATATTCTATCGTAATCGGTTTGTCAGTGGCTTTATTATATGTTTCTGTCAACAATTCCCCAAACCAACCCGTTAAACCGGGTTGCCCTTGAAATTCAGACCAAATACGTTCCACAACGTCGGGTTCAATCAATTGCCCACTTTCTTGTTGATAGCCGTTGAAAAGCGAAACCACCTCATCATGAGTTAAATTAGGAATATGCAGACTTCGCTGGACATTGAAGGGCGAACCCTTGACATTTTCCACGCCTAAAACGGTGCGTACCCCAATTAAAGCCATGCTATGTAACAGGTAATCCTTCTCGGCAGTCGATTTATCCGTTTGATTTTGACGAGCCGTATAAATATTGCGAAAAAAACCGACTAGTCCTGCGATAACGGATTCTTGAAGTCCATCAAACTCATCTAAAATCAAAATCAAGGGCTTACGGAGGGTTTCCCGTTCAAATAATTGATCAAAATCATCCAAGCGGTCTATTGATAGATTCTTCTCTAAATTCAATTGTTTAATCAATTGTCTGCTCAGTACTTGAGCGACACGATTGACATCAGCGACATTAGAAAGATGTTGCAAAGGTAGAATAACCACATCAAACTGGTTTTCCTGCTGAAGGGTTAAGACGACTTCTCGCATGATCCAGCTTTTACCCGTTTGGCGCGGTGCCCAGACGGTGATGTAATGACCACCTTCTTCTGGAACATCTCCCTTCAATTGCGTGAGGGCATTGGCAATTAATGCTTTCCTCGGTGCGTAGTAATGTAATTTGTTGTTTGGGGGACCATAAGATGAAAATTTTCGCATTTTTTTTAACTCCGATAACCACAAGGATTGCTAAGGATAAAAAGCCCGATATAACCAAGAACGGTTTTTTTATTATATACTAATACATCGCCAATCTGTCAGTTTTTGAACAGGATTCGAGGCTAACGTCATGTAGGTCGGGTTAGCTTTTTTTGCGTAGCAAAAAAACGTAACCCGACTAACCCGACCTACATCGCTTTAGCTAAAACTCGATGATCAAGTTTTTAGTCTTTCAAGAATAACTACAAGGATTGTATATAAGAAGGGATTAAAACCGCTAACTACAAGGATTGTATATAAGAAGGGATTAAAACCGCTAACTACAAGGATTGTATATAA
>JAGLHR010000855.1 GCA_023143415.1 Thiomargarita sp.
AGGGCAACCATAAAGGATTGCCCTACAAGATGATGTATTTAATTCAAAAGGGAAATGCTATATATAATATTTTTGAAGGACTTTCATTTTTTGACTTAACTTAATCGAAACAATATCATGTCTTATCATCTTTTTAGTACCACTCCAAAATGGGGTATATCGTTTGTGGCAATCGCATTTTCAATCATCAATTGCCCTTTAAAGGCAGAAAATACACTACCGGTTTCGGCTATTAGCCCGTCAGAAGGGGAAGTCCCAATTGACTACTACCGTGACGAGATAAGCGGCGATGTTTGGGGAACTCAACCTGCATGGCGTTTACCGCTCCCTAGCAATGGGACTTTACCAATAGATACGTGGAAATATGGTTTGAGATCAATTTATCTCGCCAAATACGCTTGTATGGACTGGGAAGTCAGACAGTGGATGCCAACTAACATTGCTAATGGTATTTACTATTGCACCAGAAAATAGACAGCAGACCATTCACTATTTGCGGACACTGGCTGATCAAATGGAGGCTGAATTGAATAGCTCTAGTCCAGAATCAACTCCTCCAACATCGTCAAGTCCAAACGATGCCGCTGAACCCAATGAATTTTCTGGCCTCGTTGAAGCACATAATGTTTGGCGGCGAAAGGTGGGGGTGCCAGATATTCGATGGTCATCAGAAGTAGCGATTGTTGCCCAAGAATGGGCAGATCAAAAGCAGGGGATGTCCCCTTGAACATAATCCAAATCGCTCCGGTTATGGCGAAAATATTTTTTGGAGCATGGGCAATTCGCATACCCCAACAGATGTGGTTGATGCCTGGGGTAATGACATTATCTATTATGATTATGCCACTAACAGTTGTCAACCTGGGCTGCGGTCATTATACTCAAGTTGTGTGGCACAGTACTGAGACAGTGGGATGTGGTAAGGCTTCTTGTGGTTCGGAAGAAGTATGGCTCTGTAATTATAATCCATCCGGTAATTGGTTCGGTCAAAAACCCTATTAACTTGAAAAAATAGTGTGCTATACGTTAGGAACGTGCATGAAATAATATCAAGAGAAGTCAAAAATCATCAGTAGGGTGGGTAGAACGATAGTGAAACCCACCATTTTAGGAGTTCGGAGGGAGTCATAGATAGATTTCTCATTATTAATGATCCACTCTACCAAAGCTATCTCATTGTTATTTAAAGCATCTTCTTCACGCCCTTCAGGAGCAAATAGTATTTGAGAAGATTCACCTAAATTGATTTTTCGCCAAGCAAGAAGGAAGCATTACTTTAGTAATCCAGAAAAATTCATTCCACTCAAACCCTAGAGGATTATTTGATTTCATTTATTTCTCCATATTTGCTTTCTTAACGTCCAGTTCAGATGCGGGGGGCTATTTTGCTGATTCGCAAGGTTTTGCTTGTTAAGTATACATAATTATAGCATTTTTCGCCTTGGTTAAATACAAAAAAAAGGGCAAACACACAGGTTTGCCCTTACAAGTCATGTATTCAAAAAATGCTATTCAGAGGGAGCCAGCCAAGAAATATCCGTAGTCCTTTGTTGCCATAATATCTGGAGTAAGCAGCGTCAAAAACAATAAAAAGATAGTTAGCCTGCCTAATGTTCCCAATAATGCTAGGATGGAGGGTTTTATTGCGCTGTTCATAAATTCACGCCAAAACTCGTGCAAACGATTAAAAAAACCGTTTTCCATATTTATCCCCCCCCCGCCGATGCTAATTTGAAATGTTCAATAGACTTGTCCCTTAATAAGCTAAATTATTGATTTTTGAATGTTTATATTGATTTTTTAGTATTATCAATGGTTTACGTTTATTTAGGGAGAAGTCTAATTTAATTTAGGATTGACGCAATATAACTATTTGATTTATAAAGAGTAACTTTTTCAGTCAGTCCATTAAATTATAAATCTTCTTCAAAAAAATGGTAAGGGATTTCCAAATAAATAACATACCCATAAGCCCGAGTTTTAAAACCAAGTTTCAAAAAAACTGGGTTTCTAAGCACCCATATTTCGGTTATTTTTTGGAAACTTCCTTATATCTTCTATAAATTCATTGTGAGTTTAAAGCTTCATCCGCTTAAAAATTGGCTCAGGAATATGCCGAATAATCATCATAATGAGCCACCAAAATCCAGGTAAATACACAGTATTTTTGCGGTTTTCAATGGCGCGATAAATTCCACGAGCAATGGCTTCGGGTTTTGCCCATAACGCGCCTTTTTTGAAATTGGCTGTCATTGGTGTATCTACAAAACCAGGTTTAATTGTTAGTACGCATATATTAGCAGATTGTAAACGATTTCTCAAGCCTTGTAAAAAAATAGTCAATGCGCCTTTGGCAGTCGCATAAATATAGTTGCTTTGTCGTCCTCTGTCACCAGCAACGGAGGAAATCACCGCGATACAGCCATAGCGTTGCTTTTCAAAGCGGTTAGCTATTGGTGTTAGTAGTGATACTACGCTAAGGAAATTGGTGCGTAGTGCTTGTTCGGCTTTTGTATAGTCTTGTTCTCCTGCTTTTTGGTCATCCAATATTCCATGAGCAATCAATATTGTGTCAAGCCCTTCTAAACTGGTGTTTGCTTGTTCAAGCATGGAGTCGTGTTTATCAAATTCGTTTAAATCAAGGGCGGTGTAGTCAACCTGATGTGCGCCCCGTACTTTTAAGTCGGCGGCGATGGTTTCTAGTTTGTCGGCATCGCGTCCGACTAAAAAGAGTGCATGGTGTTTTTCTGCAAATAATTTTGCGGTGGCTTGGGCAATGGCTGAAGTCGCACCAATGATTAGTATTTTACGCATAGTATTTTCAGTTGTTCAGTGTAATTCGTTGTATTTATTCAGTAACACGCCGCAAAAAGCGAGATGAAAAACGTGGATCGATATATTTAGAAAATTCTGTCCATTGGGGGTAGTAGGCTTGAAAGTTTCTGGCGGAAAGACGCGCATCTTTACAGGGATATACGACCCCTTTTGCTTCACGTACCATGTCATCTAAACGTTCTAGTAATTCAAACGTGCTTGCCCCTTTGATGGGAAAGTCTAGTGCTAAAGTCACGCCTTTGCGCGGAAATGATAGCATTCCTGGGGAAACTAAGTCTCCAAATGTTTTTAATACGGCTAAAAAAGAACTGAGCCCTGAGGCGGCGATAGTTTGTAAAATGTCTTTTATTATTTTGTGATCTTCGTAGGGTACAACGAATTGGTATTGCAAAAAGCCCTGTTTTCCATAGAGCCTGTTCCATTGTAAAATGGCATCAAGGGGATAAAAAAATGGGTCATAATCGGTCAGTTTTTTGATGCTTTTTTGTCGTTGTTTTTTGTAATAAGCCCAATTAAAGGCGGATACGCTCCACTGATTGAGTACAAAGCCAGGTAAATCGAAGGGCATGGTGTGTGTGCGTGAGGGTGTTTGCCATTTTGCGGGTATTTCTTCTTCAGTAATATGGTTGCCACAAAAGAAAATTCCTCGCCCTGCGTTCTGAGAGCTACAATCAACCCAGGCCATTGTGTATTCATAGTCTTGTTCGGATTGGGCAGAAATGTCAAAAAATTCTTCTAAATCAGTAAATTGTATTGATTCTGAGTGCATGGCACGGTGATAGACTCGCTTGAGTTGAATTTCTGCCCAGGTGATTAAGCCTGTTAATCCTAAACCGCTAATCGTCGCGGCGTAATATTGTTCATTGCTTGTTGGAGTACAAAGTAGGCGTTCACCATTTGAACGTAATAATTCAAATTGTAAGATATGCCGTCCATAAGTGCCAGCGCGGTGATGGTTTTTACCATGCACATCATTGGCAATCGCCCCGCCTACTGTGACAAACTTTGTGCCAGGCGTGGTGGGTAAAAACCAGCCTTGTGGAAGACAGAGTTCTAATATTTCCGCTAAACTGACTCCTGCTTCACAGCGTAATAGGCCTGTTTCTTTATCAAAATCAATAAAATGATTAAGATTGCGTGTGGCGAGCAATGTGCCACCGTCATTTAAACAAACATCGCCATAGCTTCGCCCTAAGCCATAAGGTAAAACACTGTTGGTATCTGGTAAAGTTAAGGGCTTTTTTCGCCAACGCACAGGGTGAACATTTTGTGAGACTTTGGGAAAACGTCCCCAAGATTGATAGGAATTTGGCATTTTAGTTTATTAGTTGATGCTGCCCCGTTGTTAAGGACTCAGGATTTAATAACCTACGAAACTAAACCTGACAGGTTTTTAAAACCTGTCAGGTTTGACTGCTCAAGCTTTGGAAGTTATAAAACCCTGAGTCCTAATGCGATAATTCACCTATTATAAATAAGGTATTTCAAAATCTTTTGGTGAAAGTCTTATTTATTTTTAGGCCAAAATTTTTTCTGGAGTCCAACGCTTCAGCTTTGGAAAGCTAAAAAAAACGCCCAAAGCTAAAGCGTTGGACTCCAAAATCCAAAGCTAAAGCGTTGGACTCCAAAATCCAAAGCTGAAGCGTTGGACTCCAAAATCCAAAGCTGAAGCGTTGGACTCCTAAATCCAAAGCTAAAGCGTTGGATTCCTAAATTCGCATAATTAGTGATTTTCTGAGTTAGAAATTATTTTATCCCGCCATAAATACGTTTTAGCTTTAATGTCATGTATATTTAAGGAGGTTAAAGTGCGTGATTTCAGTAAATGTTTTCCTGCAATCCAGACATCGGTGACTTTGTCTCGCCCAACAGTATAGACTACTTGAGATAACGGGTTATAAACGGGTTGCGTTTCAACGTCATGCAAATTGATTGCAATTATATCTGCTGATTTGCCAGGGACAAGTGAGCCTGTGAGATGATCTATCCCCAGTGCCTTTGCACCGTTTAAAGTGGCCATACTGATTGCGGTTGAGGCAGGAATACTACAGGCATCTTTGCTAACGATTTTACCTAATAATGCTGCTGTTCGCATTTCTCCTAGCATATCTAAATCATCATTACTGGCTGCACTGTCTGTTCCTAACGCGACATTGACACCTGCTTTTAGTAATTTAGCGACAGGACATAATCCACTCGCCAGTTTGAGATTTGACTCTGGGCAGTGAACCACGCTGACTCCATGATTAGCTAATAGATTAATTTCTTCATTCTTTAATTGTGTTGCATGTACGCCGATCAGGCGTGAGGATAATAACCCTAATTTTTCTAGGCGTGTTAAGGGTCGTTCACCATTATTTTCAATGGCATTTTCAATTTCGCCGACTGTTTCATGGAGATGGATATGAATGGGTAAATCAAATTCTTCTGCCATCGCTTGAGCTGAAATCAGGGAAGAATCAGATACCGTATAGGGCGCGTGGGGTGCTAAGGCTGTTTTAATGAGTGGATGATCACGATAAGTGTCATGCACGATTTTAGCTTTTTTTAGGTATTCTTCTGCATCTTTAGCCCAAGTGGTGGGAAATTCAATGAGAATCAATCCAAGCGTGGCGCGTATGCCGGCTTGTTCAGCCACTTCTCCCACCACGTCTGGAAAATAATACATGTCATTAAAACAGGTTACGCCACTGCGTAGCATTTCAGCAATAGCTAACTGAGTGCCGTCTAAAACAAATTCTTTATTGACGTGCATTCTTTCCGCAGGCCAAATTCGCTCGTTTAACCATTCATTTAAATGTATATCATCAGCAAAACCACGCAATAAATTCATCGCTGCATGGGTATGGGTATTAATCAACCCAGGCATTAAAAGATGTGTTGTTAGGCGGTGGGTAATACGTGCTGAGAAATGTCTAACGGCTTCGCTACTGGGTAAGACAGCGACTATTTTTCCATCTTGTATACCAATAGCATGTTGTTCATAGACGACATTTTCTGGTTCTACTGGAATAACCCAGCCCGCATAAATGAGGATGTCAAGGTGTTGCATTGTTAAATCCAATTAATCCAAATATATTAAATCGTAATTTAATCATCGCCTGTTTTTTTATTAAATACGAGGCGATGAGGCTAAAGTTTTTTTGAAGAAACCTTGAATAGAATTTCTACCCAAAAGGCATTGACTATAATTAAGTGTATTTAGTAAATAGGGTAAAAATTGCATTGAAACTTGAGAAAAATCATCGCTAATTCCTAAATCACACAATTGCGTGACTTTTAAACCCGTATAACCACAAGGGTTAATTCCTAGAAAGGGCGTTAAATCCATCTTTATATTTAAACTCAAACCATGATAGCAACAACCGTGTCGTATTCTTAATCCCAAGGCGGATATTTTGCATCCATCAACATAGATACCTGGGGCTTTATCACGACGCTTGCCATGAATATGTTGACTGGCAAGGTAATCAATCACGCTTTGTTCAAGGGCTTGTACTAATTTTTTTACGCCCCATTTGCGCCGTTTGATGTCCATTAAGATATAAACAATGAGTTGTCCAGGACCATGATAAGTGATTTGTCCACCGCGATCAATAGGGTAAATGGGTATAATACCTGTTTTGAGTAGATGTTCACGTTTGCCAGCTTGCCCTAATGTGTAGGTGGGCGGGTGTTGAAGCAGCCATAGTTCATCAAGTGTTTCTTTGCGACGGGCTTCTGTAAAATGCCGCATGGCTTGATAAGTGGGTTCAAAAGGTACAAGCCCAAGATGGCGAATAAGGACGGGAATAGGAGCCAATTTTATTTTTTCAGAGACTATACTATATATATATGTAGTACAACGAATTTGCGAAATAAACGAATTTTTTTGCTTGAGATATTATAACGAATCAGCCTTGAGATAAGTCGGTTTACCTAAATATTTTAACATTTTCACGAAAAAAAACCCGTTTTTTGAAAAAACGGGCGTTTCTAAAATGTTAAAACAAGGCTAACATAAGAGTCGTTTTCTCGTTCACGAGAATACACAAAAATTTCAACGCTTCATTCGCATTTTAATTTAAAAAGGTAGATGCATCGCAGCATCTTCAAACGTACCTCGCTCCGCATCTAAATGACAAGCACCACAATTTCCTTGAAAATTCACATCGGGGTGTTGCCAGATATTATTATCTATATTTTGATGTTGTTCTATCCAATAAGACGTTTTTGTAATGCGTAGCGGAGATTGCTCAAGCGGGGTAGAGTGATTTATTTTCCAAGCCGCTTCAGTTAACATGCTTTCTGCTGCATTTTTTATTGCGAAGTGGTGAAGTTTTGTTACTGTTTCTTCATCTAAATCTAAATCTTCTTCAAAATGATCATGCTGTTCTGTTAACATTCGCTGCCATGAACGGGCAGGTAAAAGTGTTGGGTGATAAGCAAGGTGACATTCTCCACAGGCTTCTCGCCAAGATGCGTTATCAGGCAAATCGGGACCAACGAATGGCAAATAAGGTTGTTCTTGCTGAAAATAGCCCTTAAAATAGTTCAATGTCCCTGCAATAACGGTTAAGAGAAGGGCAGCGGCTATCAAACCATGACGTGGAACATTAAATGATGTGCTTGTGGCTTTAAAAGAGGTGTTTGTGACTTTAAAACCCGTTATCATTGCTTTCACTAAATTTTCATGGTGCAATCGGCTTTCTATTAAAACACCCAGTATATGTATGCCAATAAAACATAACATCAACCAAGCAATGATATTATGCCACCAATGAAAGGTATTGCCAAGTGCAAAGTTTATCACACCCGCAAAAAGTCCGTGCTGTTCTTCACCGCCTAACGTCAGCAAACCAGTTAATGAAACAATTAAGCTCAAGCCCAAAATCAAAAAGACTGCCCAACTACCCGCTGGGTTATGTCCAAAAAAATGTATTCGAGCTTTCCTCGAATGTTGTTGTGTGAACAGCGTTTTTAGATAATGCCAAACTTTTGCCCAGCCGAAAGCGAAATGAGAAAATCGGGCATAATGACTTCCAACAATGCCCCATATTAAACGGAATAGCAACAGCCCTAAGAATAAATATCCAGAGAAAACATGAATATCCAGATAGCGATCATCGCCTTGACTGAGCCAAGCAAGTATAAAGGCAAAAACGAGCAACCAATGAAATAAACGGGTGGGTAAATCCCAAATACGGATTGTTGAAGTTTCGATTGTTGAAGTTTCGGTGGTATTCAACATGACTTTCCTCCCTTATGTGAATAAGTATCAAAGCTAAAGCAGGGCAGACACACAGGTCTGCCCCTACCAATCTCCACGTATTCAGTGTCTGTAGCAGGGCAGACACACAGGTCTGCCCCTACCAATCTCCACGTATTCAGTGTCTGTAGGGGCGAACCTGCGTGTTCGCCCTGGCTTAACTTAATGGCATTAACATGATCACTCGCTAATCATCATGTTTTTTATCATGATCATCATCTCTGTGTTTTTTATCATGATCATCATCTCCCACAAGTTCATAATACAATCCCTTAGCACCACGTTTGATGCGATCCAAAAAAGCGGGTGAATGCTCGTATTCTTCCCAAGAACCGAAACCCGGCACAATAATATCACGTTCAGAGTAACTACCCGTATCGGCACGAGTGTGACATTTTTCACAATAGCTGAGAGATTTCACCTCAGAATTACCCATCACCATTTTAGGCGATAATTCATTATGCTTACGCACCATATAAGGTATTTCCGTAATACGGAGCGGCGTTTTATCCTTTGATAAGGAACGCATGATTTTGACAGAGCGTTTGTATCTGGAAGACTCAGCAGCGTTGTTGACTAAATAGTTCGTCAACGCTTTCTGCTCTTCAGCTTCCAATTCAGCGTTTTCGCCAAAGTGATCTGCCAGATTTGCCATCATCTTTTGCCATGAGCGGGCTGGCATAAGCCCAGGTTGATAGGCAAAATGGCAAGCACTACATTCTTTGGCATAAAGTGAATTGCTGACTGGTGCAACGCCAGGTGCTTTATTGTCGTCATCGTCTGCCAATAGTGGCATGGCGCAAGTTGACAATGCGACTGCCATTATGAGACTTATCAGTTGTGTTTTCATCATATTGTTCTAAGTTGCTATGAAAGTAGTTATAAACCTGACAGGTTTTAAAAACCTGTCAGGTTTGACTAAAAATAATTTATATTAATCATAATACTATATAAATCAATTAGTTATATTTTATAATGTGACAAGGTAGTCATTTTCTGTGGATTCTTTGAAAGCTATAAACCTGACAGGTTTTAAAAACCTGTCAGGTTTGACTAAAAAAACGGGATTTCGTGTGGGTATTTAGCCGCAATTCCTTATCTAAAGAATTCTTATCCCGTTGATGTTCACAATCCTCAATTGTCGTCATCACCGCTAAATAACCAATAAGTGGCTCCACCAGCAGCGATGGCGGCAACAATAGGTGTGACAACCAACCACACAGTCAACCCCACAGTACTAATCGTTGCCAAACCGACTGCACTGACACTATCCATCATTATCACTGTGCAGGTGGTACCAATAGCTGCACCAGCATAAGTACCTATTTTTGCCACATCACATGCTTTTGAATTTTGGCAATCACTAAATATATACTCATTCATCAGCATTGCTGTTCCAAAACCAGCAGCACTCCCAATAATTGTACTCATTACAATAGGAGTAGTCGCCCCGCTTATGGCATAAGCGGCTTCGTTGACACTAAGTTCCTCAGCAATAATCAAACTCGCGCTTATGCTGCTATAAGCGCCAACCCATTCAGGACCAGTTGCATAGGCGAAATTAGTGCAAACCATAGCAAGCACTAAACAGCTAAGTATTGACTTTTTCATAACAAAATCCTCCGTAGAGTGAATGATAAATGCCGAAGCAACTATTTCAAACCAGATTTCGGATTTTGAATTTGTCAAAAGGTTTCTAAAAAAAATCCCTACCCAGATTATGCTCAAGCATTATTTCTATTATATTCCAAATTCACTCACACGGTGGATTTAATAAAAAGTTCAATATTCAACTTGATGTATTTTGGTATTTAGAAACCCAGTTTTTTGAAAAAACGGCTTACCTCACTAAAAACTTAAGTTTGTCACCACGTTGAGTATAAACCTGGCAGGTTTGCTCTAATTCAGAAGTGATTAAAGCCTCATTCCTTTAGCTTTCAGCTTTGAAATTAATTTCAAAGCTGAATCCAGAAAATATTTCGCTTGCTATCTCTATTGAGCTTGGATAAAAGTCAAAATATCCCCCTTTTCCTGCGAAGAGCATTCTCGCCCTATCGTCCATTTACAATTGCGTTTCAACCACTTACGAATTTTCTTGAGGTCCATCAAGCGTTCTGGATTAACCGAGAGGGCTAGGGGTTTGATGACTTTACCAGTACGAACATGCTTGCCCCCATTGCGTAGATCATCAGTATGACAAGCCGTACATTGACGAATTTTGCTGGTTTTCTTATCAGTAAATTCTTGAATCCACAAAGCTTTACCAGCTTCTTCACTGAATGCCCCAGCACCTTCCGATTGGTATTCAGCCAACAACTTATTTACGGCATCAGTCGCAGAGACAGATATAGGAAGCGACAGTAATACAATAGTTGCTGTTATGGTTACTTTCTGAATTTTCATTTTTTTTTCTCCGCTCATTAAAAAATGCGATATTAAGCTAAAGCTTGGTGGATATAATAATGACTGAATCTTAAGGAAATCTTAAATGTCGTCTCTGAGTACAACGGATTTGAGAATAAAACGGATTAAATAGAATCAATTCATCGCGTTAATGTGACTTTTTTCAAATTCGTCTTTTATATATAATTTATTAAAAATCAATTATTTACAAATAAATTAGATTTTTTCCTGTACAAAGATGTCGTCTATAAAAACCACTTTTTTGAAAAAATGGTAACGACTCAGCCTTGAAATCAATTTCAAGGCTAACAGCTTTCGAGGCGAAAGTTTTTTCTTTAAAAAAACTTTCGCCTCGAAAAGCAGGCTAAAGCCAGCTAAAATCAAAATAATTTAGAGCTTCTTGCAAAACTCTGAACACACGAGGTTTAAGAAATCCGATTTTTTTTCAAAAATCGGATTTTTAAGCTCAACGCACGAGGTTTAAGCGATTTTTTTTCAAAAATCGGATTTCTAAGCTCAACGCACGAGGTTTAAGCGATTTTTTTTCAAAAATCGGATTTCTAAATCTCAACTCGAAAAAGCGAGTTTTGCAAAAGGCTCTTTAGTCAGTCTCCTTTAGGAGACTATTCGAGGCTAAAGTTTTTT
>JAGLHR010000856.1 GCA_023143415.1 Thiomargarita sp.
GAAACATAGTGCGTCACATCAGTTATTGTTTGGTTTCGAGGTTTTTGTTTTTTGAAGAAAAAAAAACCTCGAAAACGAAAAAACTTGATGATCGAGTTTTATCTACTTCCTTTCAATTCAGCCATAAGGCTATCCCAACAACAATAAAAGAGCTTCCAAATGCCAAAACGTCTAGGAGAGGCCGCCACACATTGTAAGGGCGAATAAGATAGACTAACGCAGGATAGCTTAACCATTCACTCAGTGCAAGCCCAATAAAAAAACCCTGTGTACCTGCTATATAGGCACCGGCTGCCATGCCAATAATCTGTAAAGCAAGGCGAATTGCTATATTGATCATTTGCCGAAATGAATCACCTACCGCTAAGAGTACGGGACCTATTGTGGCACGAATGGCGAGAGCTATCGAACCGGCTGACAAAATTTGCAGCATCCAACCGGCATCTTGATAGCGATCATCGTAGAGAAAAGCAATCAGATAATCTCCCCATAAGGTGAATGCCCAAATCGGTGGCAAAGACACTGCCAGCAGTATAGCCCTTACCTTGAACATCCGGCGGCGTAGCTTTGTAGTGCCACGTTCAACTAGCCTAGAATAGACTGGGAGGAGTATCTTGGAAGAGATTGTCATCAGTGCTTGTTGCATGATACGCGATATATTTTTGGCGAGCACATAAAAGCCGAGCATACTCATGCCCGCAAAGCTGCCTAAAATTAATACATCAAGGCTATTGGTCAGAAAACCTAGCGCGGTGCTAATGAATATCCAGCGACCAAATCGGAAAAGTTCGCGGACTGCTTCAGGTTCCCATTGAAACCGCATCTTGACAATGCCAGCAAGTACGGTGTGACTGGCAATGAGTGTTATGATGCCGCCCACAAAGCCACCCAGAACAAGTGCCCAAACGGTGTGAAAATACCAAGCATAAGTCACCATAGCGATCAGGCTCAAGAAATGAGTTATCATTCCTAAGATCGTCACTGGTGCTAAGGCTATTCGACGTGAATAGACTAATAGCCATGTTGAGTTAAAACCCGATATGACGGAGGCCAGTCCTGCTACAGAGATTATCAAGAAGAGGCGTGGTTCGTTGTTGAGAATGGCCATAGGCCAGGCCAAGGCCGCTGCGAGTACAGCAAGTATAATGCCACGGATGACTTGCATAGTCCAAGCGGTGCGTAGAAATGTCGCTTCTTCACCGCGCTTGTTCTGAATAATGTTGGGTCTGAGACCAATATCGGAAAACATCCCTAAACCCGCCCGCACTGTACCAACAATGCCCATCATGCCAAAAGCGTCAGGGCTTAACAACCGTGTTAGAATGACGTTTCCCACGAGCCGCAGTGCCTGCCCGAAGCCAAAGCCAAGCATGACCCAGGCTGAACCCGTTACTGCTAAACGTTTGAGCGAGACTGGGGGAGCGTCCGGCTTTTCTGGGGCAGCATCTGATGGTTTTGTAGGAAGTGTTTTAAGGGGCGTTGTCAAAATTGATTCTCCTGTTTTTAAGCAAACCCATGCTGTTGTAGAAAAGTTTCATTTATACTATCTGTAGGATTCGCCGCTTTTTTACCCAGTAATAACCGTTCCAAATAACGGGCGATAATATCGACTTCTAAATTGACCCGATGTCCGACTTTTACTTTAGCTAAGGTTGTCTTTTCTAAAGTGTGTGGCACGATATTTAAAGTAAATTCAGCGCCTTGCACGGCGTTGACGGTTAGACTGATGCCATCAATACAAATTGAGCCTTTTGTGGCAATATATTTGGCTAAGTCATCAGGAACACGGATATGTAAGCGCGTTGAACGACCGTCATCATAACATTGGGTAATAGTACCTATCCCATCAACATGACCACTGACAATATGTCCACCTAAATGTGTTTGGGGGGTTAACGCTTTTTCCAGATTAACGGAACTCCCGACGGGTTGCTCGCCCAATGTGGTGTACTTTAGCGTTTCGCCCGAAACATCTGCCAAAAAACCATCGCCGGGCAATGTCACTGCGGTCAAACAAACTCCATTAACAGCAATGCTATCACCCTGTTGTACTGTGTTCATGTCCAAATTGTTCGTTTGTACATATAAACGCGCATCTGTCCCTGTTGCTTGTCTTTCTGCAATTCGTCCTATGGCTTGAATAATACCAGTAAACATGTTTTTAGTTCGCCCTCTTTCTCATGTCACGAGGGCATACACACAGGTATGCCCCTACAAAACATCACGTCTTTCTGGATTGTAGGGGCGAACCTAAGTGTTCGCCCTCGTTTGAGTAGATGTCCAGATAAGTTCCAACCGAGACCTGACAGGTTTCCAAAACCTGTCAGGTCTAGAATTGTCGATATTATTTCATGCACGTTCCTTATCATGGATAATTTGGGTAGGCTGTAATACGCCAATCTTGACCAATCGCACGGATATCAACAATAGAAAGTGGAACATGTTGATTAAGGTGTTCAATGTCTGGTCTATTAAATAATCCACGCGCTTTATTACCCATCAACATGGGTGCGATGTAAAT
>JAGLHR010000857.1 GCA_023143415.1 Thiomargarita sp.
TTTAGCTTTGTACGTTTACTGGAGTTCAACGCTTTAGCTTTGTACAACATAATTTGAAAAAAACTTGAAGCTCGAAATAGAGACCTGGCAGGTTTTTGAAACCTGCCAGGTTTAGTTGTGTTATAAAGACAAAAAGTCGTATTCAAAATTCGCACTTAAACGTGCTTGTTATTCATAAGTCGCTTGGCTTAACATCATCTGCGCCAGCACTCTATCAAGACGTTGTTTAAACAACTGAACTTTTTCAACAGGAAGAACAATATAATGTGGACCCGTCGGGGAAGTTTCTTTACGTTTATAACCTGGATTTAAGTGCTTGAACGCCGAAAGTGATAATCCAGCTAACCGAGCAGCTAAATATAAATCAATTTGCCTACCCACATTAACCCGTTCAAAGTAAGGTTGATTAGCAATCGCTTGCAACTCAAGTCCATAAATTTGATAATTAGCGACGATATCAGATAATCCAAGCAATTTCGGAACATATTCGCGTGTTTCTCTGGGCAATTTCAATGACCAAAAATCTGTCGATTTTCCTTGCCTCCGATTTCTCTTAATCGCTTTTCTGACATTGCCAGGTCCAGTGTTATAAGCAGCTAGTGCGAGTAACCAATCGTAATCAAATGATTGGTGCAACTTTTGTAAATAATCCAATGCTGCTGTGGTTGATTTAATGATGTCACGTCGCCCATCATACCAAGAATTTTGCACAAGCCCGTATTCTCCACCAGTTGCAGACATAAACTGCCAAATACCAACGGCACTCTTATGTGACCGCGCAATCGGTTGATAAAGACTTTCAATCGCTGGTAACAACGCAATTTCTAAGGGCATTCCCCTCTTCTCAACTTCTTCAACAATATGATAAAGATAAGGAGTCGCATTACGCGCAATTTTCCTTAAAGAAGCGGGATATTTAACATATTCATCAATAAAACGTTGTACTCGGTCATTGTATGTCGTTGGCAGTCCATAACCTGCGCTAACCCTATTCCACAAATCATCTTGTCCAAAAGAATATTTAGGACGACTCGCCATGAAACGACTCGTATTAGGCGTTTCTTTAGCAAGAATATGAGCAAGGATACGATGAACATCAAGAGTATCTTCTGTGAGCTTTTGCCTGACAGAATAATTCATTCGATATTCACTACGCGCAACATAGCGAATTGGTCTTTGAACCCTGACTTGCCTTTTGCTGACTTGCTCTTCAACACCCCAGTTTGTCGAAAACTGGGAATTTTGTTGAGCATAAACATACGACACGCCATCATCAATCCTAGGATTAACTTTCACGGGCGAATCAGTTCCCCGATTCATCGCCATTACCCCATCACTGGGTTTGGTAACAGAACTACTACAGCCACTTACAAAGCTGAGAGCGGTTAATAAAAATAACAAAGTAATATATATTTTCATAGCAATATATGTTAGAGAAGTTTGCAAAAAAAATCAAGTTTTGGTTTTTGATCACTTTAATAATAGTTACTTATTGAATGGTATTTAATAGTATTCAATCAGCTTTGAAAGCGGCACCATATTGTCCGCTGAGAAATCGTTCTAAAATATTTTGTGCGCCAACAAGGTCAGCGTGTTCTTCATACCCACAGCGAAGACACAAAAATTTTTCACCAGAACGATTTTCCCGCTCAACATGGGTGCATGTTGGACATGTTTGACTGGTTTTATAGGGATTAACCGAACGGAAGGAAACACGGTTTTCTTCGCATCGCATCTCAATAATATTGAGCAATTCTCTATAGTTCCAGTTGCTGAGCGTCTTTCTAAAGGCTTTACCTCGGTTTTTGCTTTTTCCACGTTTTAAGTGTTTTAATTTTTCAACCACCACTAAACGCAAGTTTTTATGTTGTGAAAAATAGTCTTTTACCATTTTATGTAAATAATATGATAATGCTTTTTTTGCCGTTTTGTACTTTTTTGAACCTTGTTTTTTAGCTTTTATTTTGTTGATTTGTTGTTTAACTTCACTACCAATTAATTCTTGGTCACTGGTTGCCAGTAGATGATTAATGCCAACATCAATGCCTACATTTTTCCCTGTGGTTAATTTTTTATCTGTTTCTTTTTCAAAGGAAAACTGTACATATTCACGATGAATAGTAACAGTTGTTGAACGTTTCCAATTGTAAAATTGGTTCATCTTACGATGAGATTTAATCGGCATGTTGATTTTTATTTTATGTCCGATTGAAGTTAAAACCAACCAATAATTAAACTGATTAGATTGTGAATTTTCAATCTTGACCACTTGGGCGGATAAAATCATTTTTCGACCGCTATGATGGGGTTTTACCGATTCCCTGTCCATTTCTTGAACTGATGTTTTTTCGCCGTCCACCATGCCCAATGCTTCTCTGGCTGCACATTGACGCATTCTTGCTGTCAGCCATGAATGTGGTATATTGGTAATATCTTTGGTAAGGTCTTTTTTAGCAAATTCATTACCCCAAAACATTTCAATGAATAAATTCACCAAACAACTGTATTCATCCATTACCCCATAAAGGGTTTGGCGTTTCTTTTCAGTTAAAAACTTCAAGCTGGTTTTACTTGAGCGAATTATTTTCATCATTCAATTCTTTGATTAAGCGTTCGGTTCTGCGCTTACTTCTGCGCAAACCATATAATCTTGCGGTAAAACTGGTGACCAAACTGACAAAATCTTTCATTAAGTCATCTTTATCATTAGTTGCTGGATTAATCACTTCTATTAGACATCCTCGTTCATTCATCCAATTTTGAATATAGTTGAATCCAAAACGAGTCAATCTATCATGATGTTCAACTACAATACAGGTTACATCAGTATTATTGAGCATTTTTATAAGCTTAGGACGTTTATCGTTGAGACCCGATGCACATTCTTTAATGATTTCATCAACACGATAACCTTTGGCGGCACAATAAGAAACCAAACGTTCCGCTTGTTTTTCAAGATTATTTTTATTTTGAGATGAGGATACTCTGCAATAACAAATCGTATAATCTGGTTTATTTTTATTTTCATCTATTAAAATTTGACCAAATTCATTTTGAAATGCACCTGCTATTTTTCCTGCTTTATAACGATTCCAAGCGGTTCTATATTGAACGCCTTGTTCTTTTGCATAGTCTTTTAGTCTCTTCATCTAAGATAGTATATCACACTATTTTTTTCTATAAAATACTATTTAATCAGTAAATGTATATAATACCATATCCGTATATCCATAAAAAAACCAGTAAGAGCGTTAATATAAACAAAAATTTGACACTATCCGTCAAAATCAAAATAATGGGAAAAAAGACTTTAGGTAAATTAACCTGTTGCATCAAACCACTTGCGCCTAGAATCGTTTGAGTTCCATGTGAAATACAGGATTTAAGCCATTGCCAAGCCGTGAGCCCAGTCAATAGGAAAGGGACATAATTGTCTGTTTTATGTCCTAATAATATGCCAAAAAAGAGATAAAAAACAGACATATACATAATAGGTTCAAAAATCCACCACAAAAAACCTAAGTAAGTGCGTTCTGTTTCTGCTTTTAAATCGGCGTATGTCTTATATAGAATAAGCTCTATATATCTCAATAAAGTATTTAATTTTTGAGTGAGCATTTGATTAAAGTCTTATAGACAAAAAATGATATTATTATTAGTTTAGTCTATCTTAATTAATTATTCTACACAATTCACATTTAATTGTAACTACTCAGGGCAACCATAAAGGATTGCCCCTACAATATTCTTATGTCGAGTGACGAAAAGATTCTTATGTCGTAAGCTGCACCCCCTTGTGCTTGCCCTGATTATGTCGTAGGCTGCACACCCTTGTGGTTGCCCTGAGTAGTTACCATAACAAGAATATTGACTCCGCATGGAAAAAACATATAATCCCCACAAGATCGAACAACATTGGTATCATTTATGGGAAGATAAAGGCTATTTTACGCCCAAAGGGACGGGCAGCCCTTATTGTATTATGATCCCGCCCCCTAATGTGACAGGTACGTTGCACATGGGGCACGCTTTCCAAGATACGCTCATGGATATTTTGACGCGCTATTATCGGATGATGGGCAAAAAGACATTGTGGCAAGCAGGGAGTGATCATGCTGGAATCGCAACGCAAATGGTTGTGGAGCGGCAATTAGCGCAGGAGGGTAAAACGCGGCATGATTTAGGGCGTGAGGCTTTTATTGATAAAGTTTGGGAGTGGAAGGCGCATTCAGGTGGGCAGATCACAAAACAGTTGCGGCGAATGGGTACATCATTGGATTGGGCGCATGAGCGTTTTACGATGGATGAGGGTTTGTCTCAAGCCGTGCGTGAGGTATTTGTGCGCTTGTATGATGAGGGTTTGATTTATCGGGGCAAACGTTTGGTGAATTGGGATCCCGTTTTGCATACGGCGGTGTCTGATTTAGAGGTGCAGTCGCAAGAAGAAAATGGTTCTATGTGGCATTTGCGCTATCCCTTTGCAGATGGAGAGGGGGCTGTTATCGTCGCCACTACCCGCCCTGAAACCATGCTGGGCGATGCCGCTGTGGCGGTGCATCCAAAAGATGAACGTTATCAATCACTTATTGGAAAGAAAGTGAAATTGCCGCTGACAGGGCGTACTATTCCTGTGATTGCCGATGAATATGTTGATCCTGAATTTGGCTCAGGCTGCGTGAAAATTACGCCCGCCCATGATTTTAATGACTATGCCGTAGGGCAGCGTCACAATTTGCCGATGCTTAATATTTTTACTATTGATGCAAAGCTGAATGAAAACGCGCCTTCCGCCTATCAGGGCTTGGATCGTTTTGCGGCACGTAAAAAAATCGTGGCAGATTTGGAGACAGCAGGGTTATTAGTTGATGTGAAACCCCATAAGTTAATGATACCGCGTGGTGATCGAAGCCATGCTGTGATTGAGCCGTTTTTGACTGATCAGTGGTTTGTGAAAGTTGCGCCCTTAGCAGAGCCTGCCATTAAAGCTGTGGAAGACGGGCGGATTAAATTTGTTCCCGATAATTGGAAAAAAACCTATTTTGAATGGATGCGTAATATTCAGGATTGGTGTATTAGTCGCCAAATTTGGTGGGGGCATCGTATTCCAGCGTGGTATGACGATAAAGGAAAAGTTTATGTGGGCTATTCCGAAAACCAAGTGCGAGAAAAATATCAAATTCCACCGACAGTTCAATTAAAACAAGATACAGATGTGTTGGATACTTGGTTTTCGTCAGCATTATGGCCTTTTTCAACTTTAGGATGGCCTGAAAAAACAGAACGGCTTCACAGTTTTTACCCAACCAGTGTTTTAGTCACAGGCTTTGACATCATTTTCTTTTGGGTAGCCAGAATGATTATGATGGGGTTGAAATTTATGGGAGATGTGCCATTCCATGATGTGTATATTCATGGTTTGATTCGAGACGCGGATGGACAGAAAATGTCTAAATCGAAGGGCAATGTTCTCGATCCCTTGGATTTGATCAATGGCATTGATTTGGAAACATTAGTCACGAAACGGACAACAGGATTAATGCAACCAAAAATGGCGCCTCAAATTGAAAAGGCGACTCGTAAACAGTATGCAGAAGGTATTTCTGCTTTTGGTACAGATGCCCTGCGTTTTACTTTTACGGCTTTAGCCTCAACAGGGCGCGATATTCGTTTTGATTTAGGGCGGATTGAGGGCTATCGTAATTTCTGTAATAAGTTATGGAATGCGACGCGCTATGTTTTAATGAATACGGAGGGCAAGGATACGGGTTTGACTGAAACTGAGGTGGAATTGTCTTTAGCAGATCGCTGGATTATTTCCCTGTTGCAACAGGTTGAGGAAGAAGTTCAGCAGATGATGAAAACGTATCGCTTTGATTTAATCGCCAATACTTTATATGAGTTTACTTGGAATGAATATTGTGACTGGTATTTAGAGTTTTCTAAATCGGTGTTGCAATCTGATAATGTCAGTGAAGCGGCGCAACGTGGCACACGGCGTACTTTAGTGCGGGTGCTTGAATCTTTATTGCGTTTATTGCACCCCATTATGCCCTTTATCACAGAAGAGTTATGGCAACGGGTAGCCTCGTTGGCGGGTAAAAGTGGTGAAACCATCATGCTTCAGCCCTATCCATTGCCCCAAGCGGATAAAGTCGATACGAAAGCAGTGCAAGAAATTGAGTGGGTAAAAGCATTTATATTAGGCGTTCGACGGATTCGGGCAGAAATGGATATTGCGCCCAGTAAGGCTTTACCTGTTTTGGTGCAAAATGGCAGTGCCGATGATGAGCAAAAATGGCAATCCCATGATCGCCTCATTATTCACCTCGCCCGTTTGGAAAAGGTGACTTGGCTAGATGCTCATGCAAACGCGCCTGAATCAGCAATCGCTTTAGTGGGAGAAATGCAGATTTTAATCCCGTTGGCTGGATTAATTGATAAAGAGGCTGAACTCAAGCGGCTCAAGAAAGAGATGGAAAAGCTGAATAGGGAATTAAGTAAATGCACCGCTAAATTGGATAATCCAAATTTTACTGCCCGCGCCCCTAAAAATATTGTGGAAAAAGAGCAACAACGAGTAACGGAGATGACTGCCTCTTTGCAAAAATTGGAAGCACAATCGGCAAAGATTATGGCGATTTTTGAACAGGATTAAACGGATTAAAGGATTTTCGAGGTTTAAATTTTTCTTCAAAAAACTTAAACCTCGAAAGGATTTTGTTTAATGGAGTTCAACGCTTTAGCTTTGGAAATTTTTGGAGTCCAACGCTTTAGCTTTGGTTGTTTTTGGAGTCCAACGCTTTGGGCATTTTTTGGACTCCAAAACGAATAAAAAAAATTAACGTTTTGATTTTAAATCAGTTTTAACAAAAATAGCTTTCACAATCCCAATCTCCTCCTCAGTCAACCCATAAAGTTCATAAATCTTATAATCCATTTCCTCATCAATCGCATTAATTCTGGTTTCAAGTTGATTAATTTCAGTTTTGTAGGCTGCCAAGTATTCTTTCCATTCGTCTTGTTGTACGAGGGTTAGCTTTACTTTTTGTTTTTTGAGCTCGGCTACCAAGATTTTGAAATCAAAATGGTAGAAAGCGTCTAATTTTTTAGTGATTTTTGTGATTTCAAAATTGCTGGTTATGCGATTGAGAAATTTGGTTTTCTTCGCTTGCAGCTCTTTGTTTAACGCAAGCATTAAATCGGCTTTTTCAATGAAAGGTTGTTGCTGTGAAATCAATTTTATGGGTAAATTTCTGACATCATTGACTAATATTTTAGGAAACAAACCTTTTTTGGCTTTTGGAGAAGTATTATTATGATACCAACCCATCATTTTTGAGTTCAGAATAGCCAACAAGTATTTTAAATCTAAAGATTTTTCCCTTTGAATAACGTTAATGATTGAAGGCGTATTATAATATTCTTCCTCCGTATAAGTACAAAATAAGTAACAATTGGTAATTTCTCGAATTAGCACCCTTTTTTCCACAAAAAACTTAGGGTTTCTAGGTGCGGCAATCCATTCACCATAGCTTATCCATAAATGACCATTCCAATTCAGTTGATACCGAAAAATATCTCTACCTTTTAATTCCTTTTTATAAGTTTCATCTTTTTGAGAATCAGCATGAAATACCCTACCTTCAATAGTTTCTTGGCTATGTCCTCTATATTTATCATAAGGTATAAGCCCTTGAGAAACTTCAAAAAAATAATCCAATTTCTGGTTTTTATTCAGTTTTGTAATTAAACGAGAAACTGAACGATTAAAAGACAGGTTAAGCCTGTTTTCCGTATTTCCAGACAAAACATCTTGATTTAAAATTTCATATCGCCAAAAAGTCTCATTTATCGGATTTATCCGAAAAAATTGGGTCGTTTTTTCCCCTGTATTATTTTTCCGCAAACCAAAAATGCAATTTCTTACTTTGGCATCTGGAAATACATCAATTTCAGACAAATCTGCTATAAAAGGGATTTTATAATTTTTTGTGAGAAATTCCCGATATTTTTGTCCATGGAAAATAGATAAAAACGTGTTGGGGATGAGATAAAACAAAAAGCTAGACGGCTTCAGTAGCTTATAAATACCTAAAGAAATAAAATAGATATAAATTTCATAATCGGGAACTAATTTATCAAATCGCTTTAAATATTGTTTTTCTGCATTGTTGAAAACAACCCCATAAGGCGGATTCCCAATCACCACATCAAACCCACCATTCCCCATCATCTTCTGAAACTCCTTATTCCAATTAAAAGCCTTATCCCCAGCCACAGTCGAATCATCAATCAAAGAATTTCCACATTTAATATTACGGCTTAAATTAGAAAGTTTCCTGCCCTTCTTGGCAGTACGTAGCCACAAAGAAAGTTGTGCAATCTCAACACTTTCTTCATTAATATCCACACCAAAAATATTCTTTTCCAATATCATCTTATCGGTATCATAAAACTTGGGCATGGCATTAGTCAGATCAGCAATGATATTGTCAATTTCCTGATGCTCCGCGATTAAAAAATTCAGGGCTTGGTTCAAAAAAGCCCCCGATCCACAAGCGGGATCAAGTATTTTTAACTGCAATAACCATTTTTTATAAGCCTCCAAAGCCTTGAACAACTTCTGCCCTTTTGCCGAAAGCGAACCTTCTTTTCTTCGATACGATTCGTCAAACTCAATATCAACCAATTTAAGTTCTTGGCGTTTTTCAGCGCAAAGCATTCCCAGCGTATTTTCGACAATATATTGTGTGATATATTTAGGCGTGTAAAAAATCCCATCCTTTTGACGTTTTGTATTCTTCTTTGCCCTTCCCTCAATTTTAGCCGTAATCTCTTCCAACTCACTTAGCGAATGCTCAAAAATATGCCCTAAAATATTGACATCCAATTCAGTATTAAAATTATAAGCAGCTAACTTCAGCAAATTATCTTTCAACACCTCATCATCAATGAGCAATTCATCTAAAATCTTATCCGTTGCAAATAAACCACCGTTATAAGCGGGAATATCATAAATTGAAGATTGATAACCCATATTGAGATGTTGAAAAAACTTTTTCAGGCAATTAGATAAGGAATCATAAGCATTGAGTTTCTGCAACGTTTCCCAATTTTCAATTTCTGTTGCAATTGAATTAGGCGGCACTAAACCAGTGTCTTCAGCAAAAAACACAAATAGCAAACGATCCAAAAATTTCTGAGATTTTTTAAAAAGCAGCAGTTGAGCAAATTGCGGATTATTTTTGGTTAAATTAGCAAAAATATCTTGCTTAAATTGAGAATAGTCTTTATAAAACTGAGCCGAGATATTTTCTTCATGGCACTTAGTCTCATCCTTTAGCTCTAAAGGTAAACCATGAAGCAGGCTATCTTTATTCAAAATGAGATAAAGCAAAGAAAACGCTTCTCTGTCTAAATTAAATAAATCAAATTCCTCGTATTCATTGGCATAGTCAATATAAAACCGCAGTTTTTGAAAGTTAGAGGTTATGACATATTGACAATGTGGCTGATTATTTTTGTAATTAAACGCTTGTTGGGTAATACTTTTTAAGTCTTTGGTTTTATTGGATTTTAATTCAATTACGGCAATGGCGTTGCCATTTTGAAGAATCGCACCATCAGCCTTCTTGCCATCAGTTTTATTCTTAAATTCCCTAACCAAATTAAAATTCTTATCTGGCTTCAAAGTATAGCCAAACACATCCACAAAAATATCGCGCAAAAAGCCGTCTTGATATTCCTCTTCTTTAAGCGTTTTTATCAGTTGAATTTTATCAGCACTATAATTATGTTTAAATCTTTGGAAGGCATCATCAAGCTGACTTTGTTCAATATGTGCTAAATGTTTTTGGATAATGGATTTTTGGAATATTGGCATTTTTAAATGTTAAAACAATGTAACGACTCAGGGCAACCATAAAGGATTGCCCCTACAACAATATTCTTATGAAGACGGACGAACCTATCCCACTATTCAAAAATG
>JAGLHR010000858.1 GCA_023143415.1 Thiomargarita sp.
GGTGGGTTTCCATTTCATTCCTACCCACCCTACTACTTATTTATTGACTTTTTTTTCATTCACCATTCGAGGCTAAAGTTTTTTCTTTAAAAAAAACTTTAGCCTCGAAACCATTCCAGAGGTTTATACCACTTTTGAAAAACAAATTGTAAGCAAATGTAAACAGCGGCTCATAAGACACATTTTATGACAAAAAAGCCTTTTTAAAACATAAAGCATTTACAACATTTTGGTTTAATATGCCCCATTGTTAAATTTATTGTCTCACTTGGACAATTTTAAACTGATAATAAGATTATTATCATAAAGGAAAATATTATGAAACGCAATCAAATGATACTCAGTCTTTCCGCCGCCATGGCGATGATTTTTGCCTCATCAGCTTGGGCTGGTAATGGTGTAGGACCAGGTAATAGTGGACCAATGGGAGATATACCATCAAGTAGTGCTACCTGCATAGCGGATGGAACTTGTACACCCAAGTCTCAAAGGCCGCCTTTAGCGGGAACTTGCTCAACTGATGATCCCAATAGCACTTGTTTACCTGGACCAAAATGGAATAACTCACAAAATTGGCAGGGTAATCAGCAACAAGGCTCACAAGTCAACTGCACCGCAGACGGAACTTGCTCACTGCTAGAAGGGCCTTTGGCAGAAATCAGCGAAACTGATGTGGCGGCGCTCTCATTCATGCGCGAAGAAGAAAAACTGGCGAGGGATGTTTATATCACCCTTTATGAAGTGTGGCAAACACCGATATTCGCTAACATCTCAAGGGCTGAACAGCAACATATGGATCAAATCAAGTCAGTGCTTGATAGCTATGAACTGCCTGATCCAGCCTCTGAAGAAATGGGTGTGTTCACAAACCCTGAACTTCAGGCGTTGTATGATAGCCTTGTTGAACGTGGTCGTATTTCGCAGATTGAAGCTCTTCAGGTGGGGGCATTAATTGAGGAAGTCGATATAGAAGATTTGCAAAATGCCATTGCTGAAACAGAAAACCCGACTTTGGAAAACATGTACACCAATCTGCTGAATGCTTCTTATAACCATTTACGCGGCTTCGTGCGTAATATTGAGTACCTGGATTATGTCTATCAAGCGCAACATTTATCTCAAGAAGAGGTGGATGACATTCTCAATCCAGCCGTTGTCAGTCGTGGACTTGGCATCAATACCGATAATTCGCAATTCGTGGCGACTAATGCCCAATTTAAACCGTCAATCAAGGACAAAAATGGTCGTCATGGCAATGGTGCGGCCCTTGCTCAAGGTGATGAGATTACACTAGGCGCGACTTTTCAGCCTGATTCAGCCCATCTTGGGCAAAATGCCGATTTATTGACAGTGGCTACCTTTACACCAATGGGTGGCAACCAGCAGATGATGTTCATGCGTAATGAAACGGGTGGTTGGCAAAATTGGAATGGTGATTTGGATAATCTCACCGCCACCCAAACCAAACAGCAATTACGCGATAATCAAAGGCTGAATATTCATCAAGGGCAATTACCCGCTGGAGGATACCAAATTTCGATGGGTTATCGTTTGAAAAATGGCACAGTTATATTAAATGGACAGCCAATGGATTTTTCAGTGGAGTAATAAGATTGACGACAAACCTGACAGGTTTTTGAAACCTGTCAGGTTTATACCAGGTTTATACCACTTGAGTAATAAGATTGACGACAAACCTGACAGGTTTTTGAAACCTGTCAGGTTTATACCAGGTTTATACCACTTGAGTAATAAGACTAACGACAAACCTGACAGGTTTATACCAAAAAAAAACGGTAAGCAAATGTAAACAATGGCTAATAAGACAAACTTTATGACAAAAAAGTCTTTTTCAGACATAAACCATTTACAACGTTTTGGTTTAATGTACCCATTGTTAAATTTATTGTCTCACTTGCTGGACAATTTTAAATTAATCAAATTAACTTGGTTGATTTTTTCTATCAGGAGTATTATAATGAAAAAAATTATTGTATTATCATCTGCGATTGCACTGAGTCTTGCGGCTAACGTCACGGTTGCTCAACCTGGTGGTTGGGGTAATGGACAAAGTGCTATGAATGGAGATCAGGCTCAAATGCGCCCAGATCGGATGCAAGCTCGAATAGATCGGCTAATGGAACGCTTTGATGTCAATCAAGATGAACAAATCACACTTGATGAAGTCCAATCAGTGCGTACTGCTCACTTTGAACAAATGGATGTTGATGGAAATGGGTTGGTCAACTCTGATGAGTTAGAAACTTTTAGGGCTCATAAGAGAGAACAGTATCAGAACGATGCGACACAAAACCGACGTGGCAAAGGGCAAGGAAAAGGCCAAGGCGGTTGTATTGGTAATGGTATGGGTAACCAACTTGAGCGTTTGGATAACGATGGAGATGGACAGATTTCACTCAGCGAATTTACCGCAAATGTGCCTCTGTTCGATAGATTTGATGCTGATGAAAACGGCATTATAACTCAGGAAGAGTTGAGCCAATGACGTGATCGTCAATAGAAAGGCGAATAAGTGCTGAAGCATGAATTTTCTGGTATTATGTACTTCGGGTATTTAGAAACCAAGTTTTTTTCAAAAAACTTGGTTTCTTTAATTAACTGATGTTACGCAAAGC
>JAGLHR010000859.1 GCA_023143415.1 Thiomargarita sp.
ACGAAAATATTCTGATGTAGGGGCAATCCCTTGTGGTTGCCCTGAGTAGTTACTTGTAATGATTTATCTTTTCATGTAATACTGTTATTCGCCATTGGCGAAAGTCACAACTCAAATATAATAAACAGGAGATATTTTAATGAAAAAAACGGTAATAACGATTATCATGGCATCACTGTTAACCTCATACTCAGTTTATGCCCAGCGGGTTCATCATGAAAAATGGTACCAAGAACAATGGTGTCAAGAACAGAGTGGCGATACGGAGGTTGTGTTGGATGATCGTACTCGTTGTGATTGCCTAACCGACACTCATGCTGTAGAAATGGATTTTGCGGATAACTGGTATGAAGCGGTTGGACAAAGTAGTTACTACTCCCTTCAAACGGGTAAACGGGCTGGCATAGTGCTTATCTTGGAATCTCCCGATGACAAAAAACATTGGCAAAGGCTTATTAATCTTATTGTTCAATCGGAACTTCCCACTGATGTGTGGGCGGTGGGTGATGGCGTTGATTCAGAAATGCCGCAACCACATAAGGGTGCGAACAATCAAGAAGAAAATGGGAGTGATTGTCAAGAGCTACCCACCATAGAAATGGAAAGAACTGGCTCTTCTGTGAAATGGCTGGTTCGTATTCCGTGCTTGCTTGACAAAACCGGTACTTTTGGAAAAGTACCACAGTGGGCCATTTTTGGCTCTAAGCAAAGCAAGGACGGTGATTTGTTATTTGGTGTAGACGATTATGGCTATGTCAAATAAACTTGACAATGAATTTTGCCCTAGCGTTGTACTCCAAAAAACGTTCAAAGCTAAAGCGTTGTACTCCAAAAAACGTCCAAAGCTAAAGCGTTGAACGCCCAAACAATGGGCATTTTTTCTGGTTCCCACGCTCCGGCGTATGAACCCATTCACGACGCGCCAGCGTAAAGCAGAAACAGGACGTTGGCGCGTCCAAAATGGGTTCCCACGCCAGCGCGTGGGAACCAAAAAAGAGGCGAAAGAAGTTGCATGATTTATTAATCCGATATTTTTAAAGTGCCACTACGCTCGCTTGGTAAAGAGGAAGACAAGGCGATTATTAAACTTGTTTTTCGCACTCAGCGAAAATAAAGTCTAAATTACCAAATATTTTTTGTGGCTCAGAAATCGAATTGGGGAGGAGATGTTTAGTAAAAACATTTGTCTCAAGTTTACCAAATTCCCAATTCAGCCCTGTTGATACGATGCCATATACGGTCAACTTTTCATCTTGGTTTAGCTTTTGGCAAGCAATCATTTCTGCGAGACATTGACCCCAACCGCTTTCAAAATCTTGCTTTTTAGCTTCAACAACCGCTAAAACTGGCGTATTGATCAACTTATCAATCACCTCATCACGCCAAGCGGAGACAAAGTAATCAGGCTCTCCAGACAAATCATCGTCACAAGTGAGCGTCTGATGAGACCAAAGTTTCAATTTTTTATGATGCGCTTTCCATGCCAGTTGCAGAAATGGGAAAATAAAGTTTTCGCAGAAGAAAAACTCATTTTCATCAACGGCTTGTGTTTTCAATGAAAAATTGAGGTTTTCCATAAACCATGCTGGTGTCTCAATTGGCTTATCCGGCAAAAAATTTTCTGGGCTTATTTTCAGGGGATACTGTCGAATGACTTGCTTGATACTTTTGAAATTGCTAAATGCCATTGTTTTTCTCCATTATAAATTATCAAAATAACTACTGTGCCATTCAAGTTAAGCCAGGGCGAACACACAGGATTCGAGTCAATATTTTAGTTTTTTGAAGAAAAACTAAAATATCGACTAATTTTTGAAGAAAAACTTTCGCATCGAATGCCCCTACAACCCCTGAATATGCGGAATTGTGTAGGCATACCTGTGTGAAGTTCCTTATAATCAATCACGCAATATTGAAGTAGCAAACACTTATAATCAATTAACATTCTCTAATGTGAGCCTGTCCATTTTCCTATCAACAATGAGCCGTCGATGGTTAAGCCACTGCAATCCCATTAAAACGTGAGTGAATTCATCACCACCAATCACTGGAATCGTGAATTCTTGATTATCAAAAAAAACGGTACCAGCATAAAGATTAAATCGAACAAATCCGCTGGCTGTTTGCTTTTCCTGCTTTTCGATAAAAGACCATCCTAAACTCTCTACATCTTGAATATTCATGGCTAACCAATCTGTAAAGCCAGTGTCTAGCATGGAATCCACTGTTACGATTGAACTATCGGTAGCCATTAAACCCATCTCGAAAAATAGTTCGCCCTGACTGTTAAAGTAACCTTCAATCATATTCGCCCACACGCCCCTGTTTCGTTTAAGCACATTTCCAAGAGTATGGCAGTTGGATGTTTTTGCTTCGCTTTTTGGAAAGCCACTTCTGGATCAGAATCAATAAAATAATCACCACTATCTGGCTCAATATGAATTGACCAACCATAATGATCTGTCATTAATTGAGGAGCCACTTTGTCAAAAATAGCCCGGCAACGTTGACCAAAAATGTTATCTTCTGCCTTACGTCGCGCGATTTCTTCTTTAGAAAGTCGCGGTTTATCAGGGAAAAGAGGGCTACCAGCGGGTACTTTTCTTTTTGATTTGGGTTTGGTTTTCATAAAGTTATTTCTCCTTATGTGAATTTGGAATGGATTAGGTTTTTTTCTGCGCCCAACCTGCTTTCTCTTACCTCCACTTACAGCGAACACAATTGGCATTTAAAATCATATTCGAGTCGAGGCTAACGTTTTTTTTCAAAAAAAAATCGCCTCAAATGGTCTTCAATGAATGGAAGTGTCTTACTATGCTTGATTAACAAAGTAATAAAATATGGCATATCCAATTGCGGCTATTATCCAAACGATAAGCACTTTTTTAAGTAACCAAAGCACAATTTGGGCTAGTGCCCAGCCGACAACACACCCTATCATGATACCAATCATTCCAGTATCGGGTAGATATTTGAAAACGATGAATGCGCCAGAAAGCCCTAATATAAAAGACAAAGCAATTTGAAGTAAGTCATACCATTTGCTTTCGTTTTTCACTAATTGTATTTCATTTTTCGCCATGTCACCTCACTAAATCAATCCAATTCCTAATAAACTAAATAAGACAGAAAATAGCGCATCGACTACAATCACAAGAAAAATTGATTGTACTACGCTGATAGTCACTTGTTTGCCCACCACATCTGCGCCGCCTTCTTTGACTTGAAAACCTTGATAGCAGCCGACTAATACAATAGCTGCTGCAAAGACGGGGGCTTTACCAATACCAATTAAATAATTAGTCAAAGAAACAGATTCAGGAAAACGAGCTAAATAATCGCCCATGCTAACATTAAATGATAAGCTGGCGATGATCATACTGCCAAAAATACCCACAATATCAGCATAGGCACATAATAGTGGCATCAAAATCATCAGGGCTAATAATTTGGGCAATACTAATAATTCCATTGGGGCAATACCCAAAGTGCGAAGGGCATCAATTTCTTCCGTGAGGTGCATTGTACCAATTTGTGCCGTATAAGCCGATCCACTACGCCCTGCGACAATTATCGCCGTTAGTAACGGTGCCATTTCACGTAGCATCGTTATTCCGACTAAATCGACTATAAAAATATTCGCGCCATAAGTGCTTAATTGGGAACCGCCCTGAAAAGTCAGCACGATTCCCGTTAGAAACGTTAATAAGCCGACAATAGGTAAGGCTGTTACTCCATCCGAATGTAAATGAGCAAATAGGGTTTTCCAACGAATATGGGAGGGGGAAATGATTGAATGTAATAATACGATAAAGGTTTCACCGACAAAGGCTAAAAAATCAGTGATTTGATTTAGGCGTTGACAAGTTTCTCGCCCAAGCCTTTCTAAGAAAAAAGGGGGCTTTGGTGGCGCAATCTGTGGGTGACTATTGTTTGCCACGATTTGTAATAAGTCGGCATGATGCGCTTTAAAACCTTGTAAGATAACCGATTGTCCTGTTTTTTCTAAGGTTTTTTGGTTGCGAAACAGTAATAATGCGCCCGCTGTATCCATTGCTTGGATAGCACTGCCCTCAAAAGTCACCGCAGAAGCGGTTGGTAAAGAAAATTTCTCCCGTTCTAATTGTTCAATACCATCCAATGTCCAATTGCCTTCACAGCGTATCGTATCATATTGCTCTGTGAGTTTTAAAGTCGCGTTTTTTTCCATAATAGCAATGGTTAATGGTTAATGGTTAATGGTGAATTATGAATGGTTAATGGTTAATGAACTTTCATATAAATATCAATCACTTACTTGGTTTAAGCGTCTATTATTCAATCGGGAAACACTATAAGTCATTTTGGAGTATAATAGCAGCCCAAGCTGAAGCATTAACTTATATCACCACATAAAACTTTGTGGTAATAACCAATTAACTAATTGAATAATTCATATTATATTATAAAACCAGTCATTAATAATTTAATCTCACTCAATAGGCTAAAATGATGTGATTAATGACACTCATTAAAAAGGGTGAAAAAATTCTTGATTTATTGGAAATTATTTGGTATTTTTATGAAGTTTTAGTGGAATTTGAATTAATAGTTATACAAATGATGTTTATATGACAAAAATGGTGTCAAACACCTTTTAGGGTATTTACTTATATACACAAAAGAGAACATCATGGAATTATCAGAAGTAGTCCCCTGGGGAAGATCGTTCAATGAATACCGTGAAATGTTCTCGTTGTCTGACAGTGACTTTGAAAAAACAATACTTGGTTGTGGTGACGGGCCAGCTTGCTTTAACGCGGAACTGACAAAAAATGGGGGTCGTATCGTATCAGTCGATCCCGTATATCAATTCAATGCCAAGCAAATACGATCAAGAATTAATGATGTTTACCCTCAAGTAATGGAGCAGGTATCAATAAATGAGGATGACTATATATGGAGTTCTATCGGTAGTATTGAGGAACTGGGAAAAGTCAGAATGGAAGCGATGAAAAAATTCCTGAGTGATTATGAAACAGGAAAAGACTCAGAAAGATATATAAACGCATCACTACCGGTATTACCGTTTAAAGATAAGGCATTTGAATTGGCATTGTGCTCACATTATTTGTTTCTATACAGTGAGCATGTAAATCAAGAACAACATATTTCATCTCTGAAAGAATTATGTCGTATAGCTACTGAGGTTCGAGTTTATCCGTTGTTATCACTTGATAATAAACAATCAAGGCATCTAAAACCTGTGATGTCCGCATTAACGGATAATGGGATTAATGTTTCATTAAAGCCTGTAAAATATGAATTTCAAAAAGGCGCCACTGAAATGCTGGTCGCAAAATGTGTATAACTCTGAAAAGTGAATTTGATGAATGCGTCGAACACTTTCTTATTTAAAGGAAATTATCAATGTCATATAGCACATTCAAATCAGTTGGTGAAGTCACCCAAAAATTCGATATTGAGGTAAGAACTGAACAGTTTATAGATAAAAAAGAAATAAAAATACCTGATTATATTTTCTCCCGTATAGAAGTTAGCTTGACAGAGGATGCCTATTTTATTAATGAGTTTGCTATCTGCGAGCATATTATTAGTCTTATGTTAGATGAAGTCGCAGAAAATTATAAACAACTCCTTGTATGGTCACGCGCCCCCTTTAATGTAGATAAAGAACAGGATTTAGTAGGTGAACCGGATTACTTGATAGCACAAAAAACAAAGCATGGCATCATGTCTATTCCACCTCTTTGTGTAATGGAGGCAAAACAGGAGAAATGGAATGAAGGTTGGGCGCAAACCTTAGCGGAAATGGTTGCAGCATCTATTAAGGGTGCAAAAATTTGTTACGGAGTCGTCACGACTGGGAAGGCTTGGGAGTTTGGTAAATTTGAGAATAACGTTTTTACTAAAGATCCGAGTCAAATATCGGCTACCAGAGAATTACAAGTTGTATTTGATACGTTAAATTGGGTATTTAGCGAAATTAATAACGAAAAATCAGTAAGTTACGCAAAATTGATCGACTCAAAAACCTCAGAGGTTTGATTCCAACTCTTTTTCTGAACGTCTATAGCAATATATGAATTTGCAGACATTCAGCCAAGTAGGCTGATGCACACCAAAATACGTGTGTAATTTCCTTAATCCTAAAATTATCATTCAAAATGAAAAGGAATTGATTGCTGCGTGAATCCAAAGCCGGGTTAATGAACGTTCTATCTCTCGTATCTCTCCTTCCCTTCGAGGCTAAAGTTTTTTCGTTAAAAAAACTTTAGCCTCGAACTCTGTTTGGGAACGATAAAATAGAAAACAACTCACAGAGAATGACTTATGAAACAACCTATATTGAAAGAGGGAAAAAAATATACTTTTCGGGATTATTTCTATCTTCCGAATCCAATTGAAGATATCGTGTCTGAGTTAGGGTACTCATATTCTTTAGAACTTATTGAAATACCAAAGTCAGATAGTTGCAACGTCGAATCTGTAAAGAATTTAAGGAACAATTATTACAAAGTATTGCCGAAAATATCCCTCAATTCTGAAGCGGCTAAACGCGAATTTTTAATTGCCCCCGTTTTATTTGAGTTGGCAAAAGAAACAAATTCAAAGATAAACGTAGAATATCCAATTGAAATCAATGAGAAGCTGGGTGGCTATTTGGATTACTTAATCCGCCATAAACAGGAATTAATCGTTATAGAGGCGAAGAAAGGGGATATTGACAGAGGGTTTAATCAGTTAGCGGCTGAATTGATCGCATTGGATAAATATGAAGAGGAAGGGGGTGATATTTTGTATGGTGCTGTTACAATTGGAGAAATGTGGATATTCAGCACTCTAAATAGAGAAGATAGGCATATCACGCGAGATATGCATCATTATACAATACCAGAGGATGTAGAAGATATTTTTAGAATTTTAGTAGGCATCATTGAATTGTCGTCGTAATTATTGCATTACTTTAGCCAAGTCATGTTAAGCGACTAAAAGACAAAGAACTCCCAGTTCCATTGAGTCACACTCGATCATCAAGTTTTTTCGTTACCCCAAATAATAACTACAAGGATTGTATA
>JAGLHR010000086.1 GCA_023143415.1 Thiomargarita sp.
TGAAATTGATTTCAAGGCGGAGTAGTTAATTGTAGGA
Organism: Thiomargarita sp.; assembly: GCA_023143415.1. Taxonomy (GTDB): domain Bacteria; phylum Pseudomonadota; class Gammaproteobacteria; order Beggiatoales; family Beggiatoaceae; genus QNES01. The sequence goes on from JAGLHR010000086.1 coordinate 38, forward strand.
ATGAGACTTTGCCTACCGGTAACGCTCTGCGTTACTCCTTAAGAACAGAAATGATGAGTGACGCAGAGCGTCACGAAAGGCATTCCCAAACGGAGTTGGGGAACGAGAAATATCCTTATAATCCAATGGAAGAGGGAGCATATAAGAGAATTTAAATGTCAGAACATCCTATACTATCGCCACCTAACGGTGAAAGACGTATTTTATTACATTCTTGTTGCGCCCCTTGCTCAGGGGAAATTATGGAAACATTAACCATTTCAGGGATAGATTATACTATTCTTTTCTATAATCCTAATATTCACCCTTATGAAGAATACGAAATTCGCAAAAAAGAAAATAAACGTTTTGCTGAAAAACAGGGTATTCCCTTTATTGATGCCGATTATGATAATGATAAATGGTTATCACGTACTAAAAGTATGGCTAATGAGCCTGAGCGGGGGCATCGGTGTACAATATGCTTTGATATGCGTTTTGAACGCACCGCCTTATACGCACACGAAAATGGTTTTAAAGTGTTCACCAGTTCAATGGGCATCTCACGCTGGAAAGATATGGAACAAGTTAATAAATCCGGCAATCGCGCCGCTGAACGTTATCCTGATTTAATCTATTGGGCATATAATTGGCGCAAAAAAGGTGGCTCACAACGTATGGTAGAAATGGCTAAACAGGAAGGTTTTTATCAGCAAGAATATTGTGGTTGCGCCCATTCGCTACGCGATGTTAATCGAAGGCGTATTGCACAAGGGCGTGAACAGGTTAAAATGGGTGTAAAATATTATTGATGTTAGCTAGTACAGCGAATTAACGAAATCAACGAATTTTGTTAAAGCGTGATTGAGTCAATTCGATTATTTCGCCAATTCGTTGTACTTGTTGTTGTTATTGTTGGAGAATGTATAAACCTGACGGAGAAATTCAAAATGAATACAACTACCCATATTGATGGTTTTTTCAAATCATTTACAGAAACAGTGCCAAAAAGTCTTTTTAGTCTTCATAAGGACTTAGAAAAAAATTTACGAGTTGCCCTAGATGCTGCTCTACGCAAAATGAATTTAGTGACACGAGAAGAATTTGAGTTACAAGGTGCTTTACTAGAGCGTACTCTCGTCCGTTTAGAGACACTTGAAGCCCAAATGGCTCAACATTCATCCAATCAATCTAACCAAATAGAAGAGTAAATCCCCTGTCTTCTCTAGCCATTATTTATAGTCGCGCTCAAGTTGGTATTCAAGCACTCCTGGTTACTATTGAAGTCCATTTGACCAATGGCTTGCCCCGTTTAACCATCGTTGGATTACCAGAAGCGGCGGTTAAAGAAAGCCAAGTTCGGGTTCGCAGTGCTTTACTTAATAGCCAATTTGAATTTCCGCTTCAGCGCGTCACAATTAATTTAGCCCCTGCTGACTTGCCCAAAGAAGGTGGACGTTTTGATCTCGCTATTGCTTTGGGCATACTTGCGGCTTCTCAACAAATTCCAACAGATGGTTTGTCGCAATATGAATTTATTGGCGAATTGGCTTTAAATGGCGATTTGCGTACTGTACGCGGCGTTTTACCAATGGCGTTGGAGGCGCGTAATGCAAAGCGGCAAGTCGTTGTCCCTTATGAGAATGCCACTGAGGCGGCTATGGTTAGCGGTGTATCCGTTTTGCCTATCAAAAATCTACTTGATATTTGCGCCCATTTACAGGATACCACGCTGATTACGCCCCATTGCACGGAACATCCCTCAGAGCCTGCCACTACCCATATAGGCGATTTAAGCGATGTCCGAGGTCAACATCATGCGAAACGCGCTTTAGAAGTTGCGGCGGCGGGAGGGCATAACCTATTAATGTTAGGTCCACCCGGCACGGGTAAAACCATGTTAGCCAGTCGTCTGTCAGGGATTTTGCCTCCGATGAAGGAGAGCGATGCATTAGAAACGGCGACAATTGCTTCCATTGCAGTGGGTGGTTTTGATGCGAGTATCTGGAACATTCGCCCTTTTCGTGCGCCGCATCATACTGCATCTGGCGTTGCCTTAGTGGGCGGTGGTAGCCATCCACGCCCTGGTGAAATTTCATTGGCACATAATGGCATATTATTTTTAGATGAATTGCCCGAATTTGACAAACGAGTCTTAGAAGTTTTGCGTGAACCGTTGGAATCAGGACATATCATCATTTCCCGTGCCGCTCAACAGGCTGAATTTCCTGCGAATTTTCAACTGATTGCAGCGATGAATCCTTGTCCTTGTGGCTACCTGGGTGATCCAAGTAATCGTTGTCAATGTAGTCCACCACAAATCAGGCGTTATCGTGCAAAAATTTCTGGTCCCTTGTTAGATAGAATTGATTTACATATAGAGGTGCCAAATCAGCCTCGTTCTGAATTACGTCAAGATATTGTGAGAGAAAGTAGCGCGGATGTTCGCGCCCGCGTCATCGCTGCAAGAGAAATACAATTAAAACGCTGCGGCAAGGCAAATAATTTGTTAGGTAATCGAGAAATTGAGCAATTTTGTGGTTTAAATGAAAATGATGAACGTTTACTTGACACGGCGATTGAACAATTGGGTTTGTCAGCGCGAGCATGGTATCGGATTTTAAAGGTTGCACGGACAATTGCAGATTTATCTGATACCGAAAATCTTCAAACCTCACATTTAACAGAAGCAATTACTTATCGACGATTGGAAAGAAGTAAGATTTAAGCCAAAGCTCTGCGGAGAAATTTTCACCCTTCGAGGCTAAAGTTTTTTGAAGAAAAACTTTAGCCTCGAATCTTGTTTGAATCAGAATTTTCGGAATTTGAGAATTTTCAGAATAAATACTTAATAAATACTTAATAACTGATGTTACGCACTATG
>JAGLHR010000860.1 GCA_023143415.1 Thiomargarita sp.
ATATACAATCCTTGTAGTTACTGTTGTGAGACAAAAAACTTGATGTTCGAGTTTTAATAATGCAATAATTCAACCGCCATGCCTATCCCTCGCGCTTCAAAAAATGGCTTTGCTTCTCCAATCTCCCACCGATAGCGGGTAAAATCTGTCTTTCAGGAAAAAGCAATTGATAAGTTTCCACCTTCTCCAAAAAATCTTCCACCTCTTTGAGAGTCGTTTTCACCTTCTTCTTTCTCACCTCAACTAAAACCACCCGCCCACAATTTGATTCCGCCACAATATCAAAAAATTCAATTCTAGGTTCAAGTTTTTTCGGTCACTTGAACCTAGAATCGAAACCACCCTACATGGCTCAAACTCAGAATTATCTGAAAGTTGATAGAAATACTCTCGTCGGTTATTCAATCACTTTTTGTATGCTATCTAAAGAACGGGTCCAAGGTTGTGTATTTTCTCGTAATGAAGCTGGAAGTTCTGCTAAGGCTGCTTCCGCCATTGCGCGTGTTGGATAAATGCCATAAACCAATACATACCAATTCTTATTGCGATAAGTCGTCTTAAACGTAGCGATATCATTGAGATGATGTTTGGCGATAAATTTTTTCAAAGTCAGATGATCATGGACACCCAAAATTTGCAATGTATAAGCATTAGAATTTTGACGACGCAGCCACTCTTTTCCATTCAGTTCAGTTTGTACTACTTTCACCGGTTTTTTCATTGTGACGGTTTTTTCTGGTACTTCAGTTTGAACGGACTGGTTTGAATCTTTGGTAAAATCGTCATCTGCATGACTCAACAAATCTGTGGTGGGCAATAAAGTTTTCTGCGTCATTTTTGTGATAGCATGATCAGATAATGTGGGTATTAATGGGGATTGTTTCACCGGTGTCTCAATCGGTTTTGAATATTGCGAATAGACGAACCAGGCGATAGCCATTAATACCAATACGATGGGTATGCCCCATCGTAATTTTGAATAGGATAATGAATACCGATGAGTCTGTTCCTGTCGTTGTTCTGCAAATTGCTGCAAGACTTGTTCTGCATAGAGATTAATTTCCGCAGGAATACCGTCAGATTCAATATAAATTTTTTTGATGAGTTCACCCGTAAACGGATGGACATTACTATATTTGCTGTTTTGTAAGCGAAATTGGAGGTAGTCACGCACTTGATTGGCAGAAAATGATGGAATATCAAGTGTATGAGTCATATTTTTTTGCACAATTTCAAATTCAGGGGTTGCTAAAATACTCGTGATTTGTGGTTCACAAAATAGCACCACTCGCATACGAGTGAGTTGTTCACCCTGCATCGCTAATTCTATAATGAATTTCAAACTGGCTAAGGGCAACTTATGTGCATCATCAACGAATAGCACTGGCAGTTGACCGTTATAACGGGTAGCCGCAGTATGACTGCGAAGACTGTCTTGTAAAACCTGAATCGGTTTGCCATCTTGACGGACATTAAATGCTGCTAATATCGTTGAGATTAATGCTTCTTTGGATAAAGCAGGACTACTTGTCAGGGTATAAATCCACCAATGTTCATTCTTTTTTTCAGCAATTTTTTTGAGTTGATTTAACAGGGCAGTTTTCCCTCCCCCCGTTTCACCCAAAATGAATAACAATTGCTCACTATTTTGTATTAAATGGCGAATAAGGTTCAGCCGTTGGCTTAATTCAGGTGTGAGATAATACCGATGAGTTGTTGAACTAAATGGTTCATCGGTGCGTGATGAAGAAATTTGGAAATCAGACATGAGTTAATGGTGAATTGTTAATGGTGAATTGTTAATGGTGAATTGTTAATGGTGAATGGTGAAATGGTGAATGGTTAAATCATTCATAATTCACCATTCGAGGCTAAAGTTTTTTTAAAGAAAAATTTTAGCCTCGAAACCATTAACAATTAACAATTCACCATTATTTGTCTTAGCAATAGAGGATCATATTGATCAATAATTTGTGCCACACCTAAGTCTTTTAATAGCACAAAACGGATTTTCCCTTCACGGACTTTTTTATCAACTTGCATCAATTCTAATATTTGCTCAATGGTTAAACTGTTGGGCAACTGGGTGGGTAACCGCATTTTTTCTATGAGTGCTTTAATCCGTGTGACATCCGTGTCATTAATCCAACCCAATCGTGCAGAAAATTGCGCCGCTAAACTTATGCCAATGGCAACCGCTTCACCGTGCAAAATCTGTCCATAGCCCAGTCCTGTTTCAATGGCATGTCCAAAAGTGTGCCCTAAATTGAGTAATACTCTTTGTCCGCTTTCACGTTCATCTTTTTCCACAATTTGCGCCTTATTGTGACAAGAGCGAGCTATTGCAAAACTTAATGCTTGCGAATTGCGAACCAATAATTCTTCTGCATGACTTTCTAACCACTCAAAAAAGGCTAAGTCATTGATTAATCCGTATTTTATCACTTCAGCCAATCCTGCGCTCAACTGTCTATCTTCCAATGTATGCAAAGTTTCAATGTCTATTAACACAGATTGGGGCTGATAAAACGCGCCTATCATATTTTTACCCAAAGGATGATTGACTCCCGTTTTGCCACCGACAGATGAATCAACTTGGGCAAGTAAAGTGGTGGGTATCTGAATAAACGGCACACCACGTTGATAACAGGCTGCGGCAAAGCCCGTCATATCGCCCACAACACCACCGCCTAACGCGACGAGAGTCGTTTGACGATCAAAACGCTGATGAAGTAGCGTATCAAAAATTTGGTTTAACACCTCTAAGTTTTTATATTCTTCTCCATCCGGCAAAATCACTGAGGCTGTTTCAAAATCTGTTAAAGCAGCGAGCGTTTTTTCCAAATATAAGGGCGCAACTGTTTCATTACTGACGAGTAATACTTGTCGCCCTTTGATATGTGGCTTGAGTAATTCGGCTTGCCCTAATAATGCTTCACCTATATAAATAGGATAACTACGCGCACCTAAATCAACTTGTAATGTATTCATAACAATTAACAATTAACAATTAACAATTAACAATTATTTTCTAAATATTTAAGAACAGTTGTGACGACTTGGCAGATGCTACATCCTCCTGTTTCTATTGTCACATTTGCAATGGCTTGATATAACGAGTGCCGCTCTTTGAGAAGCATTTCTAACTGTTTACGCGGGTTTTTTGTTTTCAATAATGGACGATTATGACTATGAGCCGTGCGTTCCAGTAAATCATTGATTGACGCATGTAAATAAATCACATTTCCACGATTTCGTAAAAGTTGGCGATTATTATCATTTAAGATAACACCACCTCCCGTCGATAAAATAATATGGGATTGTGCAGTCAATTCAGCAATAATAGCTTCTTCACGCTGACGAAAACCAATTTCGCCCTCCAATTCAAAAATGAAAGGAATGGTTACACCAGCCTGTTTTTCAATTTCATGATCACTGTCTATAAAGATCATATTGAGCTCATCAGCCAAGTGACGAGCAATGGTGGTTTTACCTACACCCATTGGCCCTATAAAAAAAATATTATTTAAAATACGCATTTTTTGTTTTTAATTTTAATCTTTTTTTAAATAAGGAACGTACACAAAATAATTTCTACAGCGTTGCTTCAAACCTGACAGGTTTTCAAAACCTGTCAGGTTTAGTGACGAG
>JAGLHR010000861.1 GCA_023143415.1 Thiomargarita sp.
TTCTACTTGCAGGATTTAGGTAATATATAATATTTAATTGAATAGCAACTTTTAAACAATGAGTAAACGAGCGTAGAATTACTGCCATTAAGTTAAGCCATGCGAACACGCAGGTTCGCCCCTACATCCACTGAATACGTGGCGTTTTGTACGGGCAGACTTGTCCCTGCCCTTAAAATGACATTGACTCTATGCTTACTACGATTTTTAATGTTTGAAGAGTCAATTTTGACTCCCCAATAAATTTTGGATTCCATCATGTAGGAGAAAAAACTATGAAACCTGTCGTGAAAAAAACCTCCCTTTGGCTGGTGTTTTTCCTAGCCAGTTTAATGACAGTGCAAGCTTTTGCACAAAAAACTCAAATTTGTGGTATCATTTCTACTGATAGCACTTCGCTTAATATTCGCAAAAATGCGAGTCAAACCACAAAAGTCATTTCAAAGGCTGCTAAAGGTTCCGCTGTCCGTATTTTGGGTACTCGTGGTGCTTGGTACAAAGTTAAACTCAACAATGGTAAGATTGGCTATGGTAGCATGGACTACATTAGAGAAGTCACGCCAAGGACTTGTCCGACTTGTGGCATTGTCGCTACTCGAAGCACCTCTTTGAATATTCGTCGCTCTGCCAGTCGAGGGGCAAAAGTGCTTGCAAAAGCGAGAAAAGGTTCCACTGTCCGTATTTTAGGTCAAAATGGGGCATGGTATCGGGTGTTGTTGAATAACGGTAAAGTGGGTTATGCGAGTACTGCTTACATCAGAATAGCGAACTATCAGTAAGGAATGATAACGAAATAACTTCCATGAACCTATCCCACTAATATTTAACCCAAACACAATAACTACAAGGATTATTTATAAAAAAGGATAATCACGTTTTATTTAACTATTTGATTTATAATTTTTTTTATATATCCTTTATTATAAATAATCCTTGTAGTTATTAACTGAATAATAGTAGGATGGGTTCATATAATGATGAGAAACGCTCAGCCTGGTAGGGTGGGCAACGTGGTTGCCCACCTTTTTTCGTCAAAGTTATGATGCCGTTGCACTAAAAAGACATTGCCCACCCTACCAGGCTACCAGGCTTTAAATTGAACTGCTTTTTTTTAAGGAGAATTTTAAATGAGAAAAAAATCAAAACATACTAGAATAAAGCCTGTTTTATGGCTGTTAAGTTTACTTTTGGTTATACCCATGACTTATGGTTTGATAAACACCAAATCCAGTGCAGAGCCATCAGCCCAATCGATCCAAACAGTAGCACAGAGGGGTGATAAGATGAACCAGATTTCAGACAAGGTTCAACCCTGTACGGCAATACCCATTGACTCCAAAATTGAGGTGGATATTTCAGAACAGCAGCTTTACCTGTACTGTCGTTATGCGGGGGGCAAAGAAGAGAGGAAGGTTTATCCCGTATCAACCTCGAAATATGGCATTGGCAGTCAGGCGGGCAGCAATAAAACCCCATTAGGGCTGCATTATATTGATAAAAAAATGGGTGATGGTGCGCCAGAAGGGATGATTTTTAAAGCGCGTCGTTCAACAGGAAAAATCGCAAAAATGAACGCGCCTGGTGCGGGTGACTTAGTCACCACACGTATAATGTGGTTAAAGGGCTTAGAGCCGGGGGGAAATTCAGGGCGTGGGATAGATTCCTACAAACGTTATATTTATATTCACGGCACGGCGGAAGAAAATAAAATCGGTGAACCTGCATCGCATGGCTGTATTAGAATGTACAACAGCGATGTGATTGATTTATTTGAGCGCGTGACTGAGGGTGTTGAAGTTAATATTAAGAGATAACACGGCACTGGGGTTATTGAATGGGATAATTCGTAAACGATTTTTCTCGTTCCCACGCTGGAGCGCTCATTGTTATACATAAGTCAAAATGATTAAAAGTAGGGTGGGTAGAGCGAACGCTCCACCCACCATTTTGGCGGCTTATTTGTAAAATCACTCTTAAAAGTCAGAAGGATAAAGGCTGAAATCTGTGCGGTGGTGGGGAGTCATGATTGGCTGTTTTTTTAAACGTTTCGGACGGGGTTGCAAATCCCGTCCAGCAAAGGAAAAATTTTGGACAGGGTTGCAAAACCCCATTCAGCACAACGAATTATTCTAATAAACATTAAAGAATATAAAAATGACCGTGATGAGGACTATAGCCGGATAGCTAATCCTGCCAATGCGATTAATCAATTCCATGCGTTCTTTGTCCTTTTCATGAATGTGCATGATAATCACTAATATCAGCGAATACACGGCTAAGAAATAAATCAAGTAAAACACATATTCCAGCATGGTAAAATAGGACAGTGTAGGCAATTCTGAAGATAATCGGATATGCAAGATAGAAGTGGGTAAGATTAGATTAGCCCCCAACGCAACTTGAGTGTTAAAGGTCTTAATATAAAATATGCCATATCCCATTAGAATTAACAAAATGGTGGGAAAGAGATTTTTCCAAAAAAAACTCATAACATGCCGTTTAATTTCAATCACCACATTTAAGCGCGAATATTTTAGCTTATGTTGTGAATGAAAAAATTTGGTCATACCAAACGTAGAATCCGTTTCTTTAATATTTTCAAAAAACGAAAGGTTATTAATCTGCCAGCCATAAATAGAAAAGACATTGTTTCTTTTGATTTTTTCTATGTGGGTACCGATTCGCATTCCTTGACTATCTACGGCAAAAATCAAGCTATCGCGGGTTTTGTTTTTGTGCCGCAATTGGAGAGGTAACAGTTGATTATCCAACGGATAATGATGAAAATCAAAGTTACCTTTGAAAAGTGCTTTGACGCGATAAATTTCGGTGATGGTGCGTTCGTCAAACTTGACCGAAAAATTTTCCTCAATCTCCGGTTTTTCCAGTGTGCCATCCGTCGGATTCACTATATTGACAAACTCAATGAGTTGCCCCCCAAAACGACCTGAAGGATTATCTGCCTGATCGTTATCGGGTTTGAAACGAAACCAAATATAAAAATCAAGCATATAAATGGCTTCCTTGGTATCAAGTTGACTGATATCATTGAATTCAAAACCGACATAAACAACCTCGGCTTTCCGCCGGAATTGACCATTGATTTTGAGCAAACGTTCCTCAAAAACGTCAGCTAGCGTTTCTTTTAGTATCTTTGGGGTCATTTTTGGCACGGTCCATGTTCGGGGCCAGTATTGATACCAAGCTACCGTTGGTTTGCCGTTTTCAAAAACGCCTATGGGTATTTGTTTATCAGTATCTCCATTTTTATCAAAAAAGATTGGGCCAGTTACACCATCCACGGCGTAATTGTGGTCGGAAAAACGCCATAAATTTTCTTTTAGCCGTTCTCGATTTTCGCTTAAACTCCCCCTATTTTTTGGCATTTGTGCTAATAGTGCTTGAAGAACAACTCGCGCTGCATCATAATAAATAACAGCGGTTGTCGAAGGCGTATTATCATTGCCGTATTGTTCAATAAAAGCTTGTTTGAAATCAACGGCACGTTTACCGGCTAAATCAAAGAGAAATGCTGTTGTCATATAAACACCATCCGTATAATAGCCCGGTTGATATTTTTCTTTTATTTCTCCCTTTATTTTGTCGGCAAATGTTTTACTTGAAAGCGCATCCGCGCCAATGATAGGAATATCAATCCGCTGGTGTTTTAGATGGATGAGCGTTTGTGCCGCTTCGTTTGAATGGGTCGCCAAAAACAGAATAGAATTTTCCGCTTTCTCTTTCAAAACTTGAGTCATTTTTGCGCTGCTTTGGTTGAAACTGTTTGGATTGTTTGAGGTAAAACCCCATTGTTCTTGAATCTTTAAACCGATTGTTCTGGCACTAAAAACAAAAGCGTCTTTGAGGCTTGAACCGTAAGCATCCTCGTCAAATAAAATATAGGCTTTGTCATAACCAAGAACGTTATGTACATAATTAGCCACCAACGCTCCTTGGCTAGTGTTATTGAAAATAACGCGGAAATACCAGTCGTTTCCCACGGTCAATTTATCAGCAGTAGCTGAACCGGTAATTGCCGGTATGCCATGTTGTTTGTAAACGTCAGCCGCTGCTAAAGAAGCATCGCTGGCATAATGGCCAATCACCGCAACGGCTTTGCCGTTGACAATTTCCGCCGCTTTTTCTTTTGCCAGATTTGGATCGTTGTTATCATCAAATTTGAGCAATTCTATCCGCTTGCCATGAATGTGACTCTCACGGTTGATTTAGTGCCAATTGAACCCCTTGGACCATCGCTTCACCATTAGGAGTACTCATTGGTCCTACCACAGCAACATAAAGCGTTTCTTTGGGAAATAAATAGGTTTTCCACAGAAAAATACCTGATGAACTCACTAATAAAATTAGTGCTGCAAGTATCAGGTAAAACTGTTTTTTACCCCGTTTTTGAGGCGATGAAATAGCTGTTTTTTCAAATTGTTCAGACATGATAGTTTTTTTCCTTTAGTTTATCCAGAAAAATCCCAAAGCTGAAGCATTCGAGAGTCGAGGTTAAAGTTTTTTCTTTAAAAAAACTTTAACCTCGACTTGAGTTTTTCCTCAAAAAACTCTTAGCCTCGAAAGCTTTAGCTTTGGGTTTAATTTTCTAGGTACCAATGACGAATATGTTGTCCACCAAAGGCCATGCTATACCAGCCTTTGACCCAAGGTTTGACTAAAAGGCGCGTTGTCGCAAAATAAACTGGGACAATTGCCGTTTCTTCTTCAGTAAGAATTTGTTCCGCTCGGTGGTAAAGTTGTTTGCGTTCTTCGGGATTAGCACCTTGTTGGGCTTTTTCTACCGCTTCAGCAAATTCAGGATTATCCCAAATCCAGTGAAAGAAACCTTTATTGGGATGGAATACGTCGTAGAGCCAGTTATTGGCATCGGGATAGTCTGCCGTCCAAGCCATCCTGAAAATATGGGTGGTATCTTGTTCAATCGCTTTTAGGTAGTCGCCCGGCCAATCTTGATTCACGATCTCTATCTCAATCCCCAAATGATGTTTCAGCATTTCTTGGGTGGCTAGGGCAATATTCTGAAAATCTTCCGAAGTACTATATAGGAGACGCACTTTAGGAAAATTTTTACCTTCTGGATAACCCGCTTCTGCTAACCAAGCCCGCGCTTGTTTAGGATTAAATGGAATTCCCATGAATTCCTCTTTTGGATCAATGGCACCAAAAATCGGGGGACGAGTAAAAGTAGTCGCAGGTGAATTAACCCCCCAAATAATAAAATCATTCAAGGCTTGTTTATCAATAGCCGCTGCAATCGCTTTGCGAACGAATGGATTATCCATCGGGGGATTTTTAGTGTTAAAGCTGAAAAACTCCGTCATAAAATTTGCACTCGTCTGGACTTCCTTACGCAAAATGATGTCAGAAAGAATGCGGGGAATTTCCATCTGGGGCAAAGGAAGATATTGTCCGCCTAACATATCAAGGTCACCTTTTTCATACATAGCAAGGGCCAATACGCTGTCAGGAATTATCTGATATTCCACTTTTGGCAGTTTGACTTTATCCGCATCATAGTAATACGGATTTTTTGTCAATATGAGTTTATCACCTTTGTTCCATTCGGTTAATTGATAAGAACCGCTAGTTTGAATATGTTCAGGTTCGGTCCACTTGTCACCATATTGTTCAATCACCTTACGCGGCAAAGGGCGATAAGTCCACAGACTGGCTAAAGCCGGAAAATAACCAATTGGATATTCAAGCGTAAATTCGACTCTATAGTCATCTATAGCACGAACCCCAAGGGGAGGTAAGGTTTCAGGTTGTTTCTCTTTCTTTTGACTATGAGGTTCGGCATTTTTAAGAGCCAGAAGCGTAGCGAATGAAGGTGCGCCAGTCTCATATTTCAGATTACGTTGAATGGCCCATACCACATCATGAGCTGTCACCGGTTCTCCATTAGACCATTTCGCATCCGGCCTGAGATGGAAAGTATAAATAGTGCCTTCTTGGTTCACTTCCCAATGGGTTGCCAATTCTGGGACAACTTCATAAGTTTTGGGATCAAAATCGGTTAAGCCTAAAAACAACTGCTCAACAATTTCAATACTATGATTTTCAATAGTTAACCCCGGATCAATCGTGGCAACCGGGTCTTGAAATGGTATCCGTAAATAGCCGGCGTGTGATTTCTGCGCCACTGGCGAATCCGTGTCAGCCTCTTGTAATTCACAACCGCTTAGCGAAAATATCCAAACAAAACTGATAAAAATAAAAGGGTTGAATCGTAGCATGGTTTTATTCATATAAATTTCTCTGAAGTTCCAACAAAATACTATAGTATAGTGAACCTAAATGAATTGAAATTATTCCTTCTTCCTGTCCGTATTTCCGATTTAACCTAAAACGTTACAGTGCCAGTTGCAAACAGGCTCCAGCAAAATAATCCTTCGTTGTAAATAAAACGTTTCGGGTTGCAAACACCGTCCAGCGATTCCACAAATCATTTAGGATCACTATATTTCTTGAAGAAATAGTATTTGTTGATCAAATGTCAGCAATTAAGGTATTGAAATAAGCGGAAAATTTCTAACCGCCCGCGGAATAGCCACTGTTGGCGTTTGTTGACCATCGGTCAGTTCTTCTACGCCATCCGACAAATACAAATCTATTTCTTTAAAAGAAATTTCCTTATCACCTTTGTAGTCCGCTTCTCCTCTTAAGCCTTCCAGTAATGTTTTGGTAAACGCACCATTGCCCCAATCAGGACTCTCAAGGGCCAATTGTTCACCCGTCGTGGCCGTTAAAACGACAATGGCCTCTCTTTCTGCACTCCCTAAATCATTAGTGACCTCATCTACGTCAATGAGTCCATCGCCCATTACATTACCCGAATGACAAGTATCCAGAAAGAATAAAACTTTACCTGGTAAATTCATTACCGTCTTTTTAATATCGCGGAAAAACACACTTGAACCCTTAATTTCGGTTTCCGTTTTCACTTTAGCATCACGCGGCAAGAAAAAATATTGCTGTTTACTATCGCTTCCATGTCCACCTATATTAACGCCGTGCCCGGCTATAAATAACATAGCCACATCGCCTAATTGGACTTGACTTCGTAACCAAGCAAGGCCATCAAGTACTTCTTTTTTGCTGGCATCTGGCAACTTTTTGATGGTCACCTCCTTATATAACTTGCCTTTTTGATTTTGGAAGGCGTTAGCAAAATCATTGGCATCTTTGGCCGCAAAATTTAGGGTGAGTTCTTTGTTATCATATTTACTCACACCAACTGCCAGCACATAAAGATTTGGTTGCGGTGTTTCGGTCACTTTCCCCGTCCACTGTAACTCAATCGCAAGGGGTTGAGAAGTGACAAAACGATTTTCAACCACCAAACCAAATTTTACATCTCGCGGCGGTAACGATACTCGCAGATGATATTCCTTTTCATCTTTAGGCAATTGACAAAAAGAGGTACTTACATCACGACTAGCAACGTTACTAATGCCACGACTGGCAACATTGCTAATTCCGCGACTGGCGACGTTACTAATTCCGCGTGTTTGTTGCGATAAATCACAAATTTCAATTGGTTTACTCGCATCGTCAGAATTCTTATTTTTGATACTTCCTATTTTCTGCCCATCAACCAGTACTTGGAGGGCTGTAATAGGTTCCCCGGAAGGTAAACGGAGACTATAACGTAATTCTACCACTGACGTAGCAAAAGAGGCCTTTTTGCTACCGCTACTAACCACCCCACTGACACCACGACTAACCACCCCACTGATGCCACGGCTGGCTACATTACTAATCCCACGAGTTTCAGTTTTGGCATCTGGCTCTGGTTCGACTAATGCTAACATTTCAATTTCTGGCGGTAATGATTCTTGCAGCGTGGTTTTTTTAGATTGCCTTTGTTTTACTGGAGGTTTTTTAGCCGGCATTTTTTTAGCCGGCATTTTTTTCAAAGAACGCGAGGCTTCCGCTAATTTTAAATTATCGACAAATGCAGTCACCATTTCAGGTGAATAATTGGGGTTCAGGTTTTTCTTAAAAGCTTGCTTCAGGTCAGCAATATCGTCGGCTAACAAGATCGCATCATCAATATCACGGAGCATCAAGGTGGTTTTAACTATATTCGGGCTATAAAACTGGTCCCGCAATTTCTTGAGGGGAAAAAATTGTGCCGTTTCAGTCTGCCCACGATTGATATACCAACCCATTATATTCTCACCACCCGGCGAAGCCATATAATGACCTCGTGGTGTCCACATAATCCAGTTTTCTTTATTTTGTCCGCCAACTTTTTGATAATATGGAAAATAGGCTAATAATTCGGCACCATCGGAAATTCGGTACCAACGTAAAATTCCATCGCTAAAAGCAGCGACAGCAACTTTCCCATTCCCAGCAATATTGACATTCCAAGGAATAGCAGGTACTGTTTGTTGCCATTTAATTTGGCCTTTTCTATCTAATAATTGTAACGACCAATCAGTCCCCACCAAGATATGTTGTTCATCTGGGGTAATGGCAAAGCTGCGAGCCATTTCCTGTGGCTGAAGCTGTAACTGTTTACCATTGATTTTAAAATCGCTGCTGTTTATCCCACCGGTAATATCGAAATAGGACGAATTAATAATTGGGGTCGTCATAGATTGCTGTCGTTTGTCCAGAGATTTAACAGCAAGGGTCTGCCCATGCACAGAAAAACGTCCAGGGCGTTTTTTGCCCCCTTGGTTATAATCAAACTTAATCTGACTTCCTTCCATAGAAACTTGTAAACCTTTATTATAATGGAAATCAGCCACACGGAAATCAGCAATTCCGGCATCACGTTCTAAGATTTTTTCCCCATTAGCATTAAAACGTCCAAAAGTCGGATCAAAGGTAGCAAACACAAGCCCCCCCTCTCGCAAAGCCCGAATATCCAAGATAGTATTTGAGGCCGCGGGCCATTTGTCGTAGCGATTTTGGTCGGCTTGATTCCAACGTAAAATAAACGTTTGATTGTTTTCCAAATGTGTGCCACCTGCATAGAGCCACTGTCCATCTTTAGACCACGCAACCGTGTTCAAATTACCATTCACACCCAATGTCTGTGGTTCAGATAAAAGAGTTAAGTCCATACCAGACAAAACATTGATGGTATTAGAATCCGCAAACCCCACCACCACTTTATTACCTGTGGGGGAAAAATCGACAGCATAAGGTTGATTGCCACCAGGTGCTTTGCGTTTCGCCAATAATTTGAATTTTTTATCATACCTAAATCCTGCAAGTAA
>JAGLHR010000862.1 GCA_023143415.1 Thiomargarita sp.
ATTAATCGTTACTGTTACTTACCCCTATACAGATAAGTATTTATGATAATAAGCTCCTCATTTGGAATGTGGGAGAATTGCCTAAAGATTGGACTGTGGAGACTTTAACACAGAAACACTCGTCAAAACCTTATAATCCTGCTATTGCCAATGTATTTTTTTTCGCAGGATTGATAGAATCTTGGGGAAGGGGTGGGTAGGAACGAAGTGGCACCTCCAAAATGGTGGGTTTCGCTCTCGCTCTACCCACCCTACTTTAATCATTTTGTGTAACTCGATCATCAAGTTTTTTTGTAACTACTCAGGGCAACCATAAAGGATTGCCCCTACAATATTCTTATGTCGAGTGACGAAAAGATTCTTATGTCGTAAGCTGCACTCCCTTGTGGTTGCTCTGAAGCAAAAAAACTTGGTTTCTTGCATTACGAAAACCGCTTTAACATAGATAAACTACTACTCCGTTGCTCAAAATTAGCAATTCTATCACGCAAGCTACCTATCTTTTTCTGAACAAGCGGCACATTTCCTTCATCCATCAAAATGCCATCAAGTGATTCCGCAATTCGTTGGGCATGGTTCAGCAGTAATTCAAATGCCACACGTCCCCCAAATGGTCCCGGTAAGCGCATAAAGAAAACCAAACCAGACGTATTAAAATTAGACATATATTGCGGATCAAAAATGCCTGGTTCAACCATATTTGCAACACTATATACCGGGTCTTGAACTTTAAGTTCTCCCACCCCGTAATGGTGAAATATACTCATTTTTCCATATTTTAGCCCCAATTCCTCCAATACCGTCAAAACATCTGTTCCCGTAAAGCCCATCTCATTTTTTGTAATCACATATAATGCAATGATCATTTCAGATTTTCTTTCTTTTGAAGAATTGGCTTCTTTTGGCGGTTCTTCCTCCAACATTTGATCTGATGAAGGAGTCGCCTCCGGTGTTGAAATGATTTCATCAACAACAACAGGTGCGTTAAACGCCGATTTACCTTCATTCTCAATCAAAGGTTCATCAAAATAGCTATCTGTATATAAATCGCCTTCTGGATGAGCAGCCATATTGACTACTTTGCGATTATGTTTATGCTTATAATGTTTCCAAATTAGCACTGCACCGATAATAACAACAATAATACCTAAAACCCAATATAGGATATTCATATTTAACCCTTTTTTAAAGTAACTACTCAGGGCAACCACAAGGGATTGCCCCTACATAAGAATACTTTCGTCAGTTTTCATAAGGATATTGTAGGGGCAATCCTTTATGGTTGCCCTGAGTAGTTACCTGGAAATTAAAATAAGCCCAAAGCTGAAGCGTTGAACTCCACATAAGCCAAACCGCCGAGGTTTCCAAAACTTCGGAGGTTTTTCGTATTTAAAAGTCTATAAATAATAAATTCCCAAATTAGGATTGATACCATACGATAAGGCGACAGAGATAACTTTCCTTTCTATACCGCTTTTTAGCCGCTTCTAACAGCGATTCATCATCAGGATAGTTGAGAACTAAATCTTGTAAGGTGCTAATATGAGTGGGCAAGTAATTGATAAAATGGTCGTTCGATTTATCGACTTCAGGCGGTGTTTCGTCTGGGGCATTTTTCCATAGTTCCGTTGGGCTTTCCTGCAAAATTTTATATTGTGGACTATCTTGCCCCCATTTAGTTTCAGCCGCGTTTAATAAACTTTGACTTGTCGTATATTGGGTTTTCCAAGTTTCTACAATTTGGATATATTTATTGATATAAGTGTGTAACTGGCTCATAAAATCTCCTATTCGATATTTTCCTTTAATTTTAAACCAGTGAGGCTCTTGCAAAACTCTGAACACACGAGGTTTAAGAAATCCGATTTTTGAAAAAAATCGGATTTCTAAATCTCAACTCGAAGAGTTTTGCAAGAACCTCCCGTTTTTTCATTTTTAATTCGTCAGATTAGGAACGTGCATCATTTAGTCAACTTTAAAACAAGACCTGCCAGGTTAAAACAAAACCTGGCAGGTCAGGGGACTTGATTTTGACTTTGTTTTTGACCTGGCAGGTTTTCTTTTAAACCTGCCAGGTCTTGTTTTGACTTTGATTTGAAGAAATTATTTCATGAGCATTCCTTAATGACTTTGAATACGCAAACGAGTTTCAACGAAATGATTCTGACTAATAGCGGATTGTATTTCGACGGTTAAGCTTAAACGGCTGAGGCGTTTTTTTAAATAGTCTAAGGCTTGTAAATTGGCGACTTCTAATGCGAGATCAAAATGTTCTTGGCGGTATTCAATCCGTTTGAGCTTAAAACCGGGGGTATGTGTCAAGGGAGAACTGATTTTATTGAGAATGGAAAGGAAATTATCCCCTTTTTTTCTGTGGACTTTTTGTGCGCGTAACGCTTTAAGTTTTTGCTCCATTTGTACACGCGGATTAACCACTTTACGCGCCTCTGGAAATGTTTCACGATAGACTTTTTCAATTTGCGCGTTCAATGCTTGACGCTGTTGAGTCAGTTGTTGGTATTCCACGCCTTGTTTTGCCATAATCAGCCCGCCCCATAAGATTAATAATAGAGTGGTTAATCGCCAAGGGCGTAATAAGGAAATCACTTTATCTTGTGGGCGGTAATCACCTTGTAATAAGTTCAAGGGTTTATGTTCAATTAGCCCTTGCGCTAACCAAGCGAATATTCCCTTTTCATTTGTATGCTCTGTGATGGGAAGCCCTAGTGCCTCTAACTCTGTCAACGTACTATTTGATTGAGTGCCACTGAAAACAGTGATTTGTTGAGGAGGATTCGTTTCAAATTCAGTTAAAGCGATTTGCAAGGCGGTATTAAGACAATCTGATTCAATGGCAAAACCACTATATAAGCCTGTGCGTACTAAAACAATCTCATCAAGATAGAGTATGCTCCAGCCATTGGCAGATTTAGGCACGGCGAGAATATCTGGCATTAATATCGCCGGAGTCAATCCAGCGGCACCCAACTGTTGGAGATAGCCATCCATTTGTGAACGCGCAATGACGGCAACGGCGATATTTCCTGAGATGGGCTTTCCTAACGCGAAATGTAAGTTTTCTATATCATCAGCGAATTGTTCTTCAAGTGCGTAGGGTACAGCTTGTACGATGCGTTGCCATTGTTTGGTGGGAATATCCGCTTCTGTTAATACCACATCAGTACCAGGTATTAACACAAGCGGCGGGCGAGTGCGTGGAACAGTGTCTAGGGATACATCTGTCGCACTTTCTATAAGTTGCCCAGCGGAATCAAAAATAGCCCAACTGATTTGTTTATCCGTATGTAGGCGAATGAATAAGGATGAACGCATAAGAGTTCATTTTCGATCTCAATATCAGTTATTGAAAATAACCAAGTTTTTTAAACTTGGTTTTTAGTGGCAGTTATTTCGTATTTGGCTCTTCTGTTTTAACAGCACAGCTTGAAATGCCAAAGATAGAATAAGCAGGGCAATAACCGATCATGGCTGTTAATAGTGGAATAGCCCCAACTGCACCCCACCAAGTTTGAAAATGAAACCCAGCTCCAATAATGGCTAAACCCATTATTGCTCGGAGTGCTTTATCAATACCACCTACATTTGCTTTCATTATGCTTTCCTTTTGATATTATATTGAAATAATGGTGAATGGTTAATGGTTAATGGTTAATGATGAATGGTGAAGCCCATGAAGAACTCA
>JAGLHR010000863.1 GCA_023143415.1 Thiomargarita sp.
TCTGATTCAGAACAATCGGATTTCTTAAACCTCGTTTCACCGCTTAGAAATCTGCTTTTTGAAAAAAATCGGATTTCTTAAACATCTTTGAATCATAGTGCGTAACATCAGTAACTAACTCAGGGCAACCACAAGGGATTGCCCCTACATCAGAATATTTTCGTCTGTATTAATAAGAATATTTCAGCCTTTTTTGAAGAAAAACTTTAGGCTAAAATGTTGTAGGGGCATTCGAGGTTAAAGTGTTTTTAAAGAAAAAACTTTAACCTCGAATCCTTTATGGTTGCCCTGAGTCGTTACCTTTTTTCAATAGGTGAGCAAGAAAAAGACTTTGCCCACCCTACTACTACTAATAAACAATAGGAGAGATAAAGAAAACTAAAAATTATCCACAAAACGTCGTGTCAAACCAAATCATGAAGAGAACAAATAATGACTGATTTGTCTTATGAAGAATTACAAAAAATGAAAGAGATTATTGCTCAAATGGAAGATTCTGGTACGCCTCAAAGAGGAAACTCTGAAGAAGATGACGAATTTCTCCAAAAACTAGAGGAGAAAGCAAAACTTTTCTTGTCCAAGGCGCATAATCGGTTCTATAGCGGCGACATTATTCAGTGGAAAAAGGGGCTTAGAAATAAGAGATATCCTAATGAGGAACAACCGGCTTATGTTATACAACAGCTTGGAAGACCAATTACACAGACAGAAAAGGAGCCTGGAAGCCCATATTATCAAGAACCTCTTGATCTTGAATTAGCCGTTTTAGATCAGGAGGGTGACTTGGTTACATTTTATTATGACAGCAGACGATTTCAACTTAAAAAAGGTGGCCATGAAAGACAAGAAGAGCTGAAAGAGAGTTCTGAATCTTCAGTTTAACTCGTTTTTTTTCTCGTTCCCACACGCCAGCACTCTATAACTCAAACTCACGAGCGCTTCAGCGTGTCGGATGCGTAATATACTCTTTTCACTCATTAACTGATAACAACTAACTGATATGCAAATAATTGTTTTAGGAATGCATCGTTCCGGTACATCTGTCGTTGCGCGATTGTTAAATCTGATGGGCGCTTACTTTGCGCCTGAAAGGGTGGAATTGCCCGTGACAAAGGCTAATCCAAAAGGCTATTGGGAACGGCGAGATGTCATTAATTTGAATGAGGATATCCTAACCGCTTTGGGAATCACTTGGGATAACATTCATCAATTTAAAAGTGCCGAAATGACTGATGATATTAAAACCCGCTTTGAATCCTTAGCCCGCGAAATCATTTTAGGGCTTGATGCCAATCGCCCTTGGATGCTTAAAGATCCCCGTTTATGCCTATTACTTCCCTTTTGGCAACCTTTATTTGAAATTCCGGTTTGTGTATATGTTCACCGCAGCCCCCTTCAAGTGGCACAATCGCTAAAAAAACGCGAGGGTTTTCCCCTTCTGTTAGGCATCGCGTTATGGGAAAAATACAATTTACAGGGTTTAGCAAACACTGCTGATATGCCAAGAATTTTGGTTTCCCATGATGAAATCATGAAAAATCCCGTTGCGACAGTCAACAAATTATATCAAGATTTACTGGACTGTGAAATTCAAGGGCTACGTTTACCTTCTGATAAAGAAATACAAGCTTTTATTGATCCAAACCTGTTCCATGAACAGGGGAATGTTCAATTACAAAGTACCTATATTAATAACCAACAAACTCTCTTATTTGATGCCTTTGAAAAGGGGAGTATTTTTCAGTTAGAACCATTACCTCATCTTTCAGAAGGGGCGGCTGAAATTTTACAAGCCTATAATAATCAATTAGTTGCCAAAGAACAGGCATTACAATATCAACTGGATATTGCTCAACGTGATGAACAGATAAGCGATTTTCAGAAACAACTTGAAGAACTCAAGCAATCTCTGCAAACGCAAACGGAAGAATTTCAGCACTCTCTGCAAACGCAAAAAGCAGAAAATGCTAAATATCAAGCCAAAGCAGCGAGTTATCGAAACCAATTATTAGTGGCTGAAAATCAAGCAACGACACTCGAACAAGAAATCGGCGAGTTAGGTAATAAAAGACAAGCCTTACAAACTCAATTAACCAGCACCCAAAATACACTCTCTGAAAAAGAGCAAAGCCTTTCAACACAAGTCCAAGAAACTGAAAAACAGCAGCAAAATACCCAGAAACTAATGTACTGGATTGGTGGATTGGATCAGGATATTAAGGCGATATTCGAGTCGCTGACATGGCGTTCTGGTAATTTAATGACTCAAATCGCCCTAAAACTCATGTTCAAAAGGGCAGGGGAAACGGCGCAGGATCATGTTCAAGCTATTTTTGCAGAGATTGCGGCATGGAATTTATCTGATCAATCCTGTGAAATACAACAGGTGCCTCCCACAGAACAACAGACACCTTCTAGACTTTCTAAAGTCATTCAGCCAAGAAGTTATCAAAGTTGGATTAAAAACTATGACACATTAACCCAAAAAACGGTTAAGCGGATGCAACAACTGGTTAAAGAATGGGAAGCACCCCCTTTTATTTCCATTGTCATGCCAACTTATAATACCGATGAAAAATGGCTAAGGGCGGCTATTGACTCTGTATTACAACAAATCTATCCCAATTGGGAATTATGTATTGCCGATGATGCTTCTACCAAAGGGCATGTTCGTCGCATTTTGGAAGAATATGCTGAACGCGATAAGCGTATCAAGCTCAAATTTAGAAGTGAAAATGGACATATTTCAGCGGCTTCTAATACCGCCTTTGAAATAGTCAACGGGGAATTTGTCGCCTTTTTAGATCATGATGATATGTTGACTCGACACGCACTATTTTGGGTGGCAAAGGATATTCTTGATTATCCTGATGCGATGCTTTGGTATTCCGATGAAGACAAAATCAATAAAAAAGGCACCCGTTTTAATCCGTATTTTAAATCCGACTGGAATCCTGATCTCTTTTTGTCTCATAATCTGATTACACATTTTGCTGTCTATCGAAAAACTTTAATAGAAGATATTGAGGGATTTCGAGAAGGCTACGAAGGGGCGCAGGATTATGACTTAGTCTTGAGGGCAATTGAACAAATTAGTCCTGCCCAAATTCGTCATATTCCCAGAGTATTGTATCACTGGCGAGAAATTGCCGGTAGCACCGCCTCTCGCCCAGACGAAAAACCTTATGCGATTATTGCCGCCAAAAAAGCCATCAGCGAACATTTGGAACGGCGTAATATTAAAGCGCGTGTGACAGAATCACCCGATATTCGGGGAACTATCCGGGTGCAATATGCCCTGCCCGTTCATTTGCCTTTAGTCAGCCTCATTATTCCGACTCGCAATAGCCTAAAATTTCTGAGTCGTTGTGTCGAAAGCATTTTAAATAAAACGGATTATGAGAATTTTGAAATTCTAATCATCAACAACAATAGCGATGATCCAGCCACCTTGGATTATATGCAGCAATTGGAAAAGAATGATAAAGCGCGTATTATTGACTATCCCCATCCCTTCAGCTATGCTGATATGAACAATCAAGCAGTTGAACAAGCACAAGGTGAAATCATTGGCTTGATCAATAATGACATAGAAGTCATTAACCGTGAATGGCTATCAGAAATGGTCAGTCATGCGGTGCGCCCAGAAGTCGGTGCTGTCGGTGCAAAATTATGGTATCCCAATAATACTTTACAACATGGCGGCGTTGTTTTGGGTATCGGCGGTGTTGCTGGACATGCGCATAAAGGTTTTCCACGAGGACATGTGGGTTATTTTGGAAGGGCTGCCCTGATTCAAAATTTTTCGGCGGTAACAGCAGCCTGTATGGTGATGCGTAAAACCAACTTTTTAGCGGTGGGCGGTTTAGATGCAGAGCATCTAGGAACGGCTTTGAATGATGTCGATTTATGCTTAAAATTGAATGAACATAATTTACGGATCGTTTGGACACCCTACGCCGAACTTTATCACCACGAATCTGCCAGCCGAGGCTATGAAGACACACCCGAAAAGAAGGCGCGTTATGAAAAAGAACGGGCTTACATGAAAAATCGTTGGCCCCAATTTTTAATGGCTGACCCGGCTTATAGTCCTAATCTGACTTTAGAGGCGGAAGACTTTGCGTATGCTTGGCCGCCTAGAGTGTCATCAATTGCTTCTTGAAGAAATCGGATTTAGGAATGTGCATCAAATAATTTAGTCAACTTTAAAACCAGACCTGCCAGGTTAAAACAAAACCTGGCAGGTCAAAGGCACAACCAAACTTGACTTTGGTTTTGACCTGGCAGGTTTTCTTTTGAACCTGCCAGGTCTGGTTTTGACTTTGACTTTGACTTGAATTCGATGTTCCTCGTTCCCAAACTCCGTTTGGGAATGCCTTCACGCAACGCTCCGCGTTGCGAAAAACGATTTGACGCAGACATTCTCAAACACAGTTGGGCACGAGAACATAGACTGTTCGACGCGGAGCGTCGAGGAAGGCATTCCCAAATTGAATTTGGGAACGAGAGAAAGCAGACTAAATAATTAGAAAAAGTAGAGACCGATGGCGGTGTGCCTCTACTTGCCTGCTTTGGCTTTTCGCCTTGAAATTGATTTCAAGGCTAACGGCTGAGAAAAATGGCTGAGAAAAATGGTGGGTTTCCACTTCGTTTCTACCCACCCTACATCACTATTTATAAACCAAGTTTTTTGATGCTGTGCCATCAATTGCCTAAAAAGGAAAATAAATGTCACATTATTCCATCCATCGACGGGCAGGTTACGATCTGCTCACTGGGCATGGTTTAGAAATTGGTGCCTGTCATCAACCTGCTATCATTCCGGCACATTGCACCATTGAATACTGTGATGCCCAATCGAAAGAGGAAATAATTCAACATTTTCCAGAGTTAAATATTGACGCGCTCGTTGAGGTCAATTATATTTGCGATTTGGATAAAGTCGGTTTATCCTTATTTGAGGCAGAACGTTTTGATTTTGTCATATTCAACCATGTTATTGAACATGTTGCTAATCCCATTAAAGTTGTGAGTGAATTATTTAGGATCACAAAACCGGGAGGGCATGTTGTTATTTCCGCCCCCGATAAAAATTTTACTTTTGATAGACATCGCCCTTTAACGTCTTTTGCCCATTTGAAAGAAGAATATGAAAATAATGTGACTGTTGTTACAGAGGAACATTATATAGACTTTTTGCGGGCTGTACATCCTGAAGTCTTCAAATTGAATCCTGAACAATTACAGGATTATATCAATAGTGTTAGAAACAGACGTGAACATGCTCATGTTTGGGATTCGCAGAGTTTCAATGAATTTATGCTGAATGCGCTTACGCTATTACAGATAAAAACCACTCGTCTGTTTATCAATGTCGGAGAAAATAATCAGTTTGAGTATTTTTCTGTTTGGCAAAAATTGATGGCTTCAATAAACCCTGTTTATAAGAATGATAGTCATTTTGTTCATCGCAAAAATGGTTATAGTTTGCTGATAGGTAATGGCTTAGAAATAGGTGCTTGTTTTCATCAAGTGGCTGCGATTCCGTGGCATTGCAGTATGGAATACAATGATTTGTGGCTTAAACCGGAAAGTATTGTATACTCTCCAGAATTAAATGTGAATGATCGGGCAAAGGTGAAGCATATTTGTGATTTGGATAAAGGAGGGCTATCTTTATTTGATTCTGAAAGCTTTGATTTTGTTATCTTCAACCATCTAATTGGACATGTTGCTGATCCGATTAAAGTCATAAAAGAACTTTTTCGGATAACTCAACCAGAGGGTTATGTTGTCATTTCAGTTCCCGATAAGGATTTTATCTTTGATAAAGATTTAGAAGATTTAGAAGTCACCCCTTTTGCCTATTTCTTGGAGAAATACGAAAAAAAGGTGACTGAAGTATCTGCTACAGACGATATGAGCGTGCGACGTGAAAAAAATCGGTATGGACATTTTCACATTTGGGATTCATCGTCTTTTAATGAATTGATGTTAAAATCGCTTGAACGTTTACAATTACAAGCGACTTGCGTTTTTACGAGTGTTGGGAAAAATAATCAGCTTGAATATTTTTCTGTTTGGAAAGCTTAGCGAATAGGGGTACTACGAGGAAACAACAAATATGAATATATTAGACGAATACATTAATACTTTTCCTACTCATCAGAATGCGTTTGATCTTTTCAAAGGGGAATGGTCTTCATTACCGCCTATGATACCCACATTAAAGGGCGGTGGTCAGAATCCATTATTTCACGATGAGAGAATCGTCTGGGCTGAAGAACTACTCGGTGGTTTTAAGAATTGCAATATCCTTGAATTAGGACCGCTTGAGGGAGGGCATACCTATATGCTTGAAAATATGGGCGCGAGTTCAGTTCTTGCCATTGAAGCCAATTCGCGTGCTTATCTCAAGTGTTTGATTACAAAGGAGATATTAGAACTTCAACGTTCCCGGTTTCTACTGGGTGATTTTGTTTCTTATCTCAAGGAGACTCAGGATGTGTATGATGCCTGCATTGCCAGCGGCGTATTGTATCATATGCAAAATCCGGCTGAACTCATTCACTTGATCGCCCAGAAAACGGAAAAGGTGATGTTCTGGACACATTATTATGATCCAGAAACTAATAATCCTGATGTCAAGGTGCGATTTTCTAAAGTCATTACTCAAGAATATCAGGGTTTTAATCATACCTTGTATAAGCATCCTTACCAAAATTTGGCTGATCATAGTACAACAGGATTTTGTGGTGGCACAACTCATTTTAGTATGTGGATGTCGAGACAAGATATTTTGTCCTGCTTAAAATACTTTGGTTTTGAACGGTTAGAAGTTCATTTTGAAAAGCCAGATCACCCGAATGGTCCCTGTTTTTGTGTTGTTGGTTTTAAATCTTGATTGGAAATTCTGATAGCGAGCGTAGGATGGGTAAATTGTAGGGTGGGTAGAGCGATAGCGAAACCCACCATTCATAATAATAAAGGTGGGTTTCGTTCCTCTACCCACCCTACGCTTGCTTAGAAATCCGATTTTTGAAAAAAATCGGATTTCTTAAACATTGTTTCGCCGCTTAGAAATCCGAGTTTTTCAAAAATCGGATTTCTTAAACATCTTGGAAACATAGTGCGTAACATCAGTAATTAACAACAATTTGACTTCGTTAGTGAAAAAATGTTAGTGTGCAATTTTTGAATTTAAATCATTAGACTTGTCCCGAAATAATAGCTTATAAGACATTGATTAACAACGTATTTTTAAATTCCATAATCCGGCGACTTGAAAAATAACTTCATCAACCCAATTTTTAGTTATACGGTTACGAAATTTTGTGGATAAAATTTGGAAAGATTTCATACCTCCTATTGCATGTTCAACAACGACTCGTTTTGACGCCATTTTTTTGTTTTGAGCTTTTTGTTTTCTGGTTACTTACCATTCGCTTAATAAATTTTGACTATGTAGTCATTTCCAAATTAAGGTAAAGAAAACTATCAAGTTCCAATCTATTCAAGATTTCCATTTGCAAATTTGATAATGGAGTAAGATGTCGCTTAATTTCTCCATGACGATTTTTGATAATCGTCAGGGAAATATTTGAAAAAGCCTTTAACAGACGCTCAGCTGTCGGCCTATCATTAGCCTTTTTGGGGTTTTCGGGATGTAGTCTAGTCAGTGTCGCTTTGTCTTCCTCTAACGAACGACGTACCACAAACTCCAATAGGGTCAAAACTCTGACCCCCAAAGTTAATAAATGTGTTAAACCCGTTATTTGCTCATTGCGCTTAACAAAGACCGGAGCAATATTCAAACGATTTTTTAAACGATTGAATATCCGTTCAACACGGTATTCATGACGGTAACTCAGTACGGCTTCTGATAAGGATAAACGTGCTTTGGCCGCATTCGTCACAAATGCTTTCCAACCAAAACGTTCTTTAGCATTAGCTATTTCTTCTTCTTTTCTGATCACGTTCAAAATTGAATAGCGTACTTTTTTTATCACTTGTTGTTTGCGGTTTTTGGAACCTCGACCTTTGCCTACATAGCGAATTTCACGTTCAGTTTGTTTCTCATACTCTACGGTAAGCAATCCCATTACCCG
>JAGLHR010000864.1 GCA_023143415.1 Thiomargarita sp.
TGTACTCCAATACGCACAAAGCTGAGTAGTTACATAAAATATTAGATTTGATGATAACTACTTTGTTTGATCATACGCATTAACCGTTTTTCAAACTTTTTAGGGGAAACGATATTGCTAATATGGATTTTTACCCCCCCCACCCCTTTCACATTTCCCCCACTTTTTCCACGGATTTTGAGCGTACCAAAATCTAAAATTTGACCTAAAAGACTTTGTTTAATTTCAATATGTTCAAAATGAATATAATCCATTCTAAATTTTCTTTTTGAAAACAAGCCAAACTGTGCTGTAATTCCTTGAGAAGTCATTATCAAAGTCGTCGTTAATTGTTGAAAAATAATTTGCAACAACATCAATATTCCCAAACCTAAAACAATTTGCAAACCCAGGTTGACATACTGTCGTTTACCTTGCAAAAAATTCAAATTCTCTATTATAGTGCTTAAAAGAGAGGGATTAAACCACAAGAAATAAGTGGAAATTCCTATCAAAAACAAAGCTTTTAGATAAGCAATCCAATGAATTTTTGCACGATAAATAATTCTCTCACTTCCATCCAATTCAAAACTTTTAGTCTTCGCTTTTGCACTATTCAGCACCTGATTCTGCTGTGGCTTGTGCGAAATATTATTTTTCGCATCTGGCACTGATTTAGTCTGCGCTGATTCAATTTTAGCCATTTTTTTAGCTAAAGTAGCATCATAAGCGGCTCGCTTTTTTGGATTAGCCAGCGTATTGTAAACTAATTTTATTTTTTTGAAGCGAGTTGCTACCCGCTTATTCCCAGGATATTTTGTCGGATGAAATTTTTTCGCTAAACGTTGAGCCGCTGCTTTAATCTCATCAGGGCTGGCTTCTGGCTCAATGCCTAAAAATTCGTAGAGTGTTGCCATGAGTTTTTATTTAAAATATCCTTTAAAATCATAATGTTAAAATTTAATTTGAAATAGGTTATTTTATAGAGTTTAACACTTCAAAGTAGATACTCAAGTTTTGGAGTAACTACTCAGAGCAACCACAAGGGATTGCCCGATGAATATTGTTGTAGGCTGCACACCTTTATGGTTGCCCTGAGTAGTTACAAAAAAACTTGATAGGATAGTCGACTAAAAAGGTTAGGTATTGACTTATATCAATGAAATATGAAACAATGGCAACTAAAATTTTTCTGTCTATGTTACTCTTAATGGAAACAACGCAATCCATTTACCGACTTGTCCATATCATTGGGCGATAGTCATTTTATTTGAGGTCATTTTTCCTACCAAAAAAACCGTTAAAATTCGTATGAAATCATCAAAAAATCATTCTCAAACCAGCTCAAACGAACTTTACGCCAAACGTGAAAAAATTTATCCCCGCATCACTTTTGGATTTTTTTCTCGTCTCAAAGCATTAAGCGGTGTTATTTTATTAGGTATTTATTACTTATCTCCTTGGTTACAGTGGGGAGATCGTCAAGCCATTTTGTTTGATCTCCCCGCTCGTCAATTTCATATCTTTGGCCTCACCTTTTGGCCTCAAGATTTTATTTATCTCTCCTTTTTATTGATTGTCGCGGCTGTCACCCTCTTTTTCTTTACCACATTAGCTGGAAGACTCTGGTGTGGATTTGCTTGCCCTCAGACGATTTGGACAGATGCGTTTTTGTGGATGGAACGCTTAGTCGAAGGTGATCGACCAAAACAAATCAAACTTGATCAAGCACCACTGTCTTTTCGCAAATTTCGTATTAAGGCGACTAAACATCTTTTATGGATCGCCTTTGCCCTATTTACGGGTTTTACCTTTGTCGGTTACTTTACGCCAATCCATGATTTAATTCCAGCAATGATGGCATTTAACCTCAGTGGATGGGAAACTTTTTGGTTATTCTTCTATAGTTTCGCAACCTATGGCTTGGCGGGCTGGATGCGGGAGCAAGTGTGTACTTATATGTGTCCTTATGCACGATTTCAAAGTGCGATGTTTGATAAGGATACTTTAATCATCGCTTATGATGAAGATCGCGGTGAACCAAGAGGTCCGCGTAAAAAGGGGGCGGATTATAAAAAACAGAATATGGGTGCCTGTATTAATTGTACGATGTGCGTTCAAGTTTGCCCTGCTGGTATTGATATCCGTAAAGGTTTACAATATCAATGTATTAGTTGTTCTGCCTGTATTGATGCGTGTGATGAGATAATGGACAGAATGGGTTACCCCAGGGGATTGGTTCGTTATACCACAGAAAATACCCTCAAGGGCGACATATCTTCCCATATTTTGCGCCCTCGTGTTTTCGTTTATGGGGGAATATTGCTGGCGATATTTATTGGTATAGGTGTGTCCATCGCTGGGCGTTCGCTTGTTGAACTGGATGTTATCCGTGATCGCAACAGTTTATTTAGAGAAACGAATGCGGGTTTGATTGAGAATATTTATCGTCTCAAGATTATGAACAAGGATAATCAGCCCCATAGTTATGACGTGATGGCGACTGGCATCGAAGGGCTACAATTGATAAAAGATCAAGAGATTGAAGTGGCGGGGGGTAGTATAATGACGCTACCTGTACGTTTAGCTGCTGATCCACAGAATTTGCTGAAACGCAGTATCACGATCACATTCCAATTAACGGCGCGGGATAATCCAGAGTTAACGATCACAGAAGAAGCGCGTTTTTTGGCTCTTCGTCGTTAAAAAAAAACTTGCCCTTTAGCAGCCCACTTTTCAAAGGAGGTGTTAAATGAAGAATTTATTAGCAAAAATGTTTGGTTCCAAGTATGATAAAAAGATACCATACACCTACCAAGCAATCATTAATGTTGTTGAAGATGAGGATTCAATAAAAGTTTCTTATCTTGCTGATAAGATTTGTACGCTCACCAATTTCCTCAAAAAGCGTAAAATTGATCCTCAAACGGTAACGGTTTTTGAAGTCTATAATGGAAAAGAAACGCTCGTTCCTCAAGACTGTTATATGACTGAGGAAGGTAAGTGGTATCCTAAAACCAAATTATGCTCACCCATGACAAGTCGATATGGGGATGCCAAGGATGAACATACTTGTCAATTTCGAGATAGAAATAATCGGATATGTGGTCCTTGTTAATTGTTTTCGAGGCTAAAGTTTTTTCGTTAAAAAAACTTTAGCCTCGAAATCAGAATTTTCAGAATAAATCTCTGCGAATAAAGAAATCCGATTTAAAAAAAAATCGGATTTCTAAATCTCATTTCTAAATCTCAAAAAGCTCTTAATTCTGAAAATTTTCAAATTCTGAAAATTCTGATTCAAACAAGATAGGCAGAAAATTGGATTCAAATTTAACACCCAATCCAAAGCTGAAGCGTTGAACTTCAGAACGAAATTTAACCCAGGGACGACGCAGAAAATAATATATGTGGGATGTTCAAGACCTGTCAGGTTTTTAAAACCTGACAGGTCTGCTACTACGTCAGTTATTTGTTGCGCTGTCCCCAGAACGAAAAATTACACAATGAAAAAATCTTGGTATCATGAACCTTTTGTTTGGTTACTTATTTTCTTTCCCGCATCCGCTATCATTGCTGGAATGATCACGGTTTCGCTTGCGATTAATTCAGATGATGGCTTAGTGGCAGATGATTATTATAAACAGGGATTAGAAATCAATCGTACTTTCGAGCGTGATAAGGCAGCCGTGCATTATGGAATACAAGCCGCCCTGCGTTTTGATGTTGAACATCAATTTATTCACTTAAAATTCAACGCGCACTCTAATTACAAGTTGCCCAATCAAATCACGCTCAACTTTCACCATCACACCCGCTCTGGTTTTGATAAGACTGTTATATTAGAGCGTATTGGTGATCATTTTTACCAAAGCGCATTACCTGAATTGATCGTTGGCAAATGGTATATAGAACTTGCGGCGGATGATTGGCGTTTATTAGAGTCTGCGCGTATGCCAGTGACTCAAGAAATTTCTATGAAGGGAAAAGCGTGAAAATAGTCTTCTAAGTACTGAAGCACAAGTTATCGGATATTATGGAGTCCAAACCTTCAGATTTGGCATTCGATCATTTGGTCACGTCCAAATCTAAAGGATTCGAGGTTTTAGTTTTTCTTCAAAAAACTAAAACCTCGAATGGACTCCAAAAAGTGTCACGTCCAAATCTAAAGGTTTGGACTCCAAAAAGTGCTAAAACTTGTGCTTCGGTACTTAGAGGTTCAGAAGTTGAAGTCAAACCTCAGAGGTTTTCAAAATCTCTGAGGTTTTTATTGGCTATTTAGAAACCAAGTTTTTTGAAAAAGCTTGGTTTCTTAGCGGCGAATATTAACCATTAACCATTGCTATAATCCGCTTTTTTAGATTTCTCATGCTCAAGTTGTTTTAAGGGAAGCATTGCATTTCTCACACTCAGCCCAAAAACCAAGCTATAAATTGTCATTAATTCAGTCACTCCCAAATGTAATAAAGATGCACTGCCAGTATTAAATACAGCATATCCTGCCCAAAACAATAAACTCTGTTGTAAACCGGTATTCAATTTGGTTGAGCGTTCAAAAACATCGCAAAGATGAGACAGGCTACCATCCATTAATACCACTTGTGCCATATCAGTCGCAATAGAAGAAGCGCCCCGTAAAGAAATCGAAACATTTGCCTTTTTCATAGCAATCGCATCATTGATACCATCCCCAACAAAGCAAACCTGATGCCCTTTCTTCTGAAACTGTTCAACAAGATTCGCCTTATCTTGCGGAAGAATTTCATAGTAATAGCTATCCATACCGAGCGCGTCAGCCAATTTTTTGGTAGGCTGTTTATGATCACCAGATACAATTGCAATATGTTTTACACCACGTTGCCGTAAACGACTGATAATCTGTTTGATTTCAGGGCGTACTTGAGGTTGTATTTCGATTGCCCCTTTGAGTTGCTCGTTGATTGCAACCATGATTAAAGAATAACCTTCTTCGTGTGAACGCGCTATCGCTGCCTCTATTTTCGACGGTACGGCAATTCCTTCCATATTCATAAAGCGAATACTGCCAACTTTAATAATCTTATCATCAAGACTAACCGTTATGCCATAACCAATTTCATAATTGGCTTCTTCTATTTCAGGTAAGTGAAAACACCGTTCCTCAGCCTTTTGAATAATCGCACGGGCGATGGGGTGCGTAAATCGACGTTCAGCAGACGCAGCGTAGGTTAAAATTTCGTCTTCTCCTAATTCGTCACAAAGAATGATTTTCCCAATTTCAAGTTCCTCCTTCGTCAATGTACCTGTTTTATCAAAGAATATCGTATCTATTGTAGGCAATGCTTCGAGAGCGCGTCCATCTTTGACTAAAATGCCTTGATTTGCTATCAAAGTCAGATGGTTAAATGTCTGAAGTGAGGTTAATACTCTAATTGTGTTGGTAGGCGCACCATAGAGGATAGCTGTTGCTGATGAAAGTCCTATAATCGGTGAAGCCAGTATCCCAAGACCAAGCATCGGTGTTGCTATGTTATCCGCCCATTTTTCTCCCTTTAACTGAAGACTCGTTTTAAATTCCGCAGTATGATTCAAAATGTCACCGAGTTTAGCAATAGAAGTTTCAGAACCCGCTTTTTCCACTTTGACCTGAATCTGACCACTAATGAGAATAGTTGCGGCAAATACGTGATCACCCATACCTTTTTCAGCCGGAATGGCTTCTCCAGTCAAAGCGTGTTGATCAATCGTTGCCATGCCCTCAATGATAATCCCATCAATTGGCACAACTTCTCCCGTCTTGATCACTACAATATCATTAACATGAAGTGCTTCTAATGGAATTTCAATTTCTATCGCATTTTTTAAAATCCACACATGATGGGGTTGTTGTTCAAAGACATTTGTGAGCGTTTGGGCAGAAATATCTTTGCTTTTGACTAACATTTTGCTCCCCCAATGATACACACAAATATTAAGGGCACAGGAAAAATATTTACCCATAATAAGGCACATCACAGTCACAATAGAAGTGAGTAAATCATTTTTGATATGGCGTTCCTTCAATAACGAATTTTGTTTCAAAATGGGAACCGCGGTATAACTTGTGATGCCAACACTCAAAAGAGTTAAGGGTGGATAAACATAACAGGCTACTGCTAATCCCATAGCTGCTCCACTCACTTTAAAATAATGATCATGTTCCAGAACGATCTGATTTTTCTTGATGCTTTCAACCTCAATGGCTTGAGGATTATCTTTAGCCATTTCTTCCATTTGATGAGAATTTTGCGGTTTAAAAAGCATTGTGCTGGAATTTTTATAATGTTCAAATACCCTAACTCCAACATAAACACTCAACATAATTCCTACATTGATAAATAACATTTTGTTTCCTCCAGTACCTTATTTTGTGGTTTATCTTAATGTAGGGTGGGTAGGAA
>JAGLHR010000865.1 GCA_023143415.1 Thiomargarita sp.
ACTACAAGGATTGTATATAAAAAAGGATTACAAAAAAAAACAATAACGACAGGGTTACAAGATTCGAGGCGATACTCGGTTTTAATCCATTCAAAGAAAAAACTTTCGCCTCGAAACCATTAATCATTCATCACGCCGATATTCCCCATCAATTATTGTTTTAGCCCGTTGCTTTGAATGATGAGGATTCGTCTGCTTATCATAATAGGCATCAGTTGCCTTCACTTGGAAGCGTTTAATTAATAAATAGATTATCAATTTACGCAATATTGGAATTAAACAAATAAACCCCAATGCGTCTGTAAAAAAGCCGGGGGTGAGTAATAAAATACCGCCAACAAAGATGAAAACACCTTCAAAAAAAGCGATGGTAGGCACTTTCCCTTGTTGAAGCGTATTCTGCACTCTTTGTAAAGTGGCTAAACCTTGAGTGCGTAATAAGTACGTGCCTAAAATAGCCGTCAAAATGACAAGCAAAATAGTCTCCCATCCGCCAATAGAATGGCTTACTGTAATAAGTAAGTAAATTTCTAAAATGGGAATGAGAATAAATATAAGTAATAAAATTTGAAATCGACTCATTATTGTCAGTTGTCTGTTAAAGAAACATTATTGATATTGTAACTACTCAGCGGTTAGCCTTGAAATTGATTTCAAGGCTGAGTAGTTACTTGATATTTATAATTCTGCTATTATAATATTCAATTATAATTGATTTTCAATCAATAGGAAAATTGATGGAAAAACGTATTGATTATAACAGTTGAAAATGATTTTACTGTTTTTTACGTGAATGGTTTCGAGGCGAAAGTTTTTTTAAAGAAAAAACTTTCGCCTCGAATTATGAATGGTGAATTATGAATAATTTAACCATTAACCATTAATTAATTACCAATTATTACAGGAAAACGATGAAAAAACGTCTTATTTTATTAAGTTTATGTTTATTTATATGGCATTCTCATGCAGAATCGCAGCCAAATGTTGCTGAATTATTGGAAAATGAATTGTGCCAAATGGAAATCAGTGATTCTCAGATTGAATCTAAAATCAATAATCTTGCCTTCCTTGAAAAGAAGGGGTGTAATTTTCTTCCAATTCAAAAACAAAAAGGGGCTTTTTCCCTTATTGAAAAAGGAACCACTTCGCCCTTTGAAACAATGGGGAAAATTGAGGTTTCTGACATTTTATCCCCAGACGCTGCTTTTGTATTTTCAACTCGTTTGGAAACTCCTTTCCTGTTAGTCGCCCGTTGGCAAATTGCCAAAAAACATTATCTCTATCGCAATTACTTTCAATTTGCCATCAAGGGCAGCGGTGTATTGGGTGCGCCACAATTCCCGCAGGGAAAAATGAAAAACGATGTCGAATATGGTGAGGTAGAAATTTATGAGGGGATATTAGAGATAAAATTGCCTATTACCGATTCTCAAGGCTTAGACTTTTTGACATTGGAAACCACCTATCAAGGCTGTGCTGATGAAACACTTTGTTACCCGCCCATCCAAAAAACAACCCGGATAGATTTACATAACATCGCATCCCCTATCCAAGTCGCCGTTGCTAATGAGAACTTTTCTAACACACAAAATAGTGGTTTGTTAAGCGATTTAACTTCTGAACTTGGATTAATTACTGAAAATAATTTGGGCGATGATATTGGTTTGAAAGATGATAATGCTGGAGTTGATAAAAGCAAAGCCAAATTTCTCACGGCTGATGAAGCCTTTATCTTTTCAGCCGAATTTTCCGATCCTTCTCATATTGTTGCACGGTGGAAAATCGCTGACGGTTACTACTTATATCGGGAGAAATTGAAATTTTCATTAGAAGGTGGCGAATTAGGCACAATACAATTACCGCCAAGTCTTCTCAAACATGATTCCAAACTTGGCGATGTCCAAATTTATAAGCAATCACTACTTGAAATTCTCCTTCCCCTTAAAACAGGGCAAGAAACAGTCGCTTTGAAGGTGAAATATCAAGGTTGCGCCCTTGCGGGTTTATGTTATCCACCAACCACAACAGTCGTTAATCTTTCCTATCAGGAAGAAGGGAACATTTCAGAACAAGATCGTCTTGCCAACTTACTCGCCAATGCCAATATATTATACACGCTCATGGTTTTTTTCGGGTTAGGGCTATTGTTGTCTTTGACACCATGCGTCTTTCCGATGATTCCTATTTTATCCAGCATCATCGTTGGGCAAGGTGAAAAAGTGACTACCTATAAAGC
Source organism: Thiomargarita sp. (assembly GCA_023143415.1). Lineage (GTDB taxonomy): Bacteria > Pseudomonadota > Gammaproteobacteria > Beggiatoales > Beggiatoaceae > QNES01. The sequence goes on from JAGLHR010000865.1 coordinate 2,237, forward strand.
CTTCATCATGTCACTGATTTATGTCTTGGCGATGGCATTTACCTACGCCATTGTCGGCGTATTGACGGGGCTACTCGGCGAGAATTTACAAGCCGCTTTTCAAAATCCTTGGGTACTGATCAGTTTCGCACTCATCTTTGTCATTTTGTCTTTTTCCATGTTTGGCTTTTATGAATTGCAACTTCCTAGCGGATTACAAACCAAACTGACTCAATTCAGTAATCGTCAACAGGGCGGTACATTAATAGGCGTAGCAATTATGGGGGTATTATCTGCCCTTATTGTTGGTCCTTGCGTAGCCGCGCCCCTTGTAGGCGCGTTGATTTATATCGGTCAAACTGGCGACGCGGTGTTAGGGGGAATGGCACTCTTTACGATGAGCATCGGTATGGGTATCCCATTGATTATAATCGGTATTTCAGCAGGACATTTTTTACCCAAGGCAGGGCAATGGATGGATGCGATCAAAGCCGTTTTTGGTGTTATGTTACTGGCTGTCGCTATTTGGATGTTGGAACGAATTATTCCGGGACAAGTCACCATGCTGTTATGGGCGAGTTTATTGATCATCTCAGCCGTTTATCTTGGCGCGTTAGACGGTACGAAATTATCGGGCTGGCGGAAACTATGGAAAGGGCTTGGTTTCATTCTATTAATCTATGGCATATTATTGATAATCGGTGCAGCCAGCGGCAACATGAATCCATTGCAACCGTTGAAAAATCTCAGCATGAGCAATCATTCTAGCCCGGCAAGCGCAGACGGAGTGGAAACGCAATTTAAACCTATCAAAGGCGTTGAAGAATTAGAGCATGAACTGGCACAAAATAAACCGGTGATGCTCGAATTTTATGCCGACTGGTGTGTTTCCTGTAAAGAAATGGAGCTTTTCACCTTTAGCGAACCCAAAGTGCAAGAACTCTTAGCCGATTTTGTTCTATTACAAGCAGATGTGACACCTAATGATGAACAAGATAAGGCTTTATATAAACGCTTTGGTATTTTTGGTCCACCAGCGATTTTATTTTTTGATCGCAAGGGAGAAGAACAAAAATCTGCCCGCGTGGTTGGATTTATATCTGCTGAAAAATTTTATCAACATTTGAAAAAGGTGACGCAATGAAACCCGTTCTGCCCTATTCGTTATGCTCATAAGGGATTGCTCCTACATCAGGGCAACCACAAGGGATTGCCCCTACATCAGGGCAACCACAAGGGATTGCCCCTACATCAGAAGATTTTCGTCAGTCGGAATAAGAAAATTGTAGGGGCAATCCTTTATGGTTGCCCTGAGTAGTTACCATTAACCATTAACCATTAATTTAACCTGTAATTGTTTTTATATATTTTGACTTG
>JAGLHR010000866.1 GCA_023143415.1 Thiomargarita sp.
ACTTATGTATAACGATGAGCGCGCCGGCGTGGGAACGCATTCTCGACGCGCCAGCGTCGAAGTGAAACGAGAATTTTCATTTCTCCTTTATTTCAGTTCTTTCAGTGATGATGAACTGGACGCTGGCGCGTCCCGACTGCCGCCAGCGCGTGGGAACGAGAAAAAAAAACCTGACAGGTTTTTTCAACCTGTCAGGTTTGAAATTGGTGACTTTGGCGAATCAAGAAATCCGATTTTTCCAAAAATCGGTTCGAGGCTAAAGTTTTTTTAAAGAAAAAACTTTAGCCTCGAATTCTAAACTCGTTTATTTTCCACAAGCCGCAACTGGCATAGCGATACCTTCCACATCATTAAACTTATTGCTCAACGTTTCAACAGGTTCAATGACTTGACAGGTTTCGACATCGAAGGCGTGTAAACCAAAGGGCACATTATGAGTACCTATCAGCAATAAGCCTTCTGGCGTTATTTCTAATGCCTCAGTTTCGCCGAGTAGCTTGTCAGGGCAAATCACGTCTAAAGTATCGGTATCCCAGTCATATTGCCAGAGTTCGGTGCCGACTGCCCCGAAAAAGACTTTGCCTTCGTTCTTCTTCAAGGTAAGCCCTTCTATGAGTGGTTTGTTATAAGGTAATTCTAAAGTACCCACACCCGTTGTCAGGTTAATCGTTATCAAACCATCGCCTTTTGCCCACGCATATAATGTACCGTCAGGGCTAAATGCAAGGTCTTCTATTTCCTTAAAGCCGCTGCTCCCGACTGGGAAGAGTTTACCCGTTTCTCCATCCATTCTATAGAAATGTCCCGGTTTCTCATTCGTCACATTGTCCCCCGACGCAGCGTAAATCATATTCGTGTCGGGATGAATGGCAAGGCTCTCAATATCGTGTCCATCGTACATGGGTCCTAACGCGCTGATTGTGAAATCATCAAGACTCACGGTGAAGAACTGCGAGTTGTTGAGTCCTTTGTCATTGACGGCGTAGAGTTGACAAGTCGCGGGCGCGAGATCGTCCTCGAAAATCACTTCGCTGCCTTCTTCTCCCGGTGCAATAACGGATTCTCCGCCAGAAACCGCCTCGGTTTGACGCGGGACTGTGGTATTGAAAGTGAGCGTTTTTTCACCATCTGCTTGCAATACAGTCATATTGACGGTCACTAGCGTAAACGTTCCTTTGGGTACGTCGTTATTCCACACACCAGCAGCAAAGTTGATCTGTCCGTTAGTGTTGTCAAACTCTTCTTGTAGCACAAAGTCGAATTTATCGCCCGCCGTCAAATGGTTGACTTGCAATTGTTCAGGATCAAAATTGAGATAGGCACTGGCTGTATCTACCAATTGCGTATCTGCTTGAACATGAATGGTATATTCAAAAGAATCCCCCGCCGTTAAACCAGTAGGAATGACTGTTGTACTCAGTGTGACTGTACTAGCACTGTCGTGCTGACTTTTTAGCATATCAAAATCGGCATTCCAAGTACATTCGGCAGTTTTGCCCATATTACCAGTCGGTGGTGACATTAAGAATTTTGCATCATCTATATCAACGCAATCATCTACGTTAAAATTAGCGTTGGCATTATAGCCAGTAGCACCAATACACTTATCTTTACTAGCAAATACTAAGCTAAAGTCATTTACAGACAATACATTATCACCATTGGCATCACCTTCTAATAATAAACCAAAGTCAACGATATTGCTGATGTCAATAGGAGCCACTACTTTGTTAGCCAGTGTATGTACGTTCTTGACACAGATATAGTCTTCATTCCCAACGATGCCCTCAAGAGCGATATTGCCTTGTCCGTTTTCGTCACAGGTGTCGGTGTATTTCGTGGCACTGGTTTGGGTGCCTATCGATATATCCAATGCCGTTTCCCAACTGCTATCTGGTTTGGGTGTTTTGCGCTGTAAATCTACTTGATACCCGAAACAATTGGAGATGGTGAGTTGTCCATTCTCAGCAAAGTATGGAATAGATTCTCCTTCAGAGGTGAGGCTACTTTGACTGGTGTCATAAGTTAGCGTTGTTTCAGTGGCTTGCAGGGCGGTGAAGTTGACGGTAAAGATGTCAAATGTTTGGGTTGGTACGGGATTCATCCAAACGCCGGCCATAAATTCAATACTGCCATTGTTGTAGTTGTTTACCGATTCAAAATCAAGCACACCACTGTTAGTGAGGCTGTTGATTTGTAATACTGCTGGATCAAAGCCAAGATTAATAGCAACAGTATCAATTGGTTGTGAATTTTCTATCACAGCTTGAATCGTGACATCAAAGTCTTCACCGTTGCAAACTGGAGAAGGGTCAATAACTGCCACTAACTTCACTAAAGGAGTAAGGGGAGCATTCGCAGGATGATGAAATCCCGGATACAGCACATTGCCATTGGCTGTGCCTTTTCTTGTGGCGTATTGTCCGACGGTTGCCACCATTTTGTAGTTGGATGAGTTGCTTTTATCACCGCCGTTGCTCAAGACATCTTTGGGCATGGTGTAATTATCACTGGCCTGATTGTGGGCAGACACAGTGCCGAAAGATGTCAATAGGAACAATGCGATGAATAGGCCATTTGTCATTATTTTCAAAGTCATTTGATGATTACTCCTTACGTTAAAATCATACCTCTGAGGTTTTCAAAACCCCAGAGGTTTAACTAATAGTTTATTGGCATATTGCCTTGTTTCTAAGGAACTTGGGGAAAATACCCCCGCCTATATTTAGGAACAGTCACAAAATAACTTGGATATTTAGAAACCAAGTTTCTTGAAGAAACTGGCCATTTCTCATCATTATATTAACGGGAAGTTATTTCGTGACCATTCCTTAGCAGGCTTTAGCCTAATGGCACTTACTTAAGCGAATTTGGCTTCAAAATGTCGATCGGGTTAGCGTCGCGTCACCCGACAATCGCAGGAGAATGTTGGGTGACGCTATCGCTAACCCAACCTACAGCAGTCAATAATCCTTAAGTAAGTGCCATTAGGCT
>JAGLHR010000867.1 GCA_023143415.1 Thiomargarita sp.
ATAGAATAGCTTTGCGTAACATCAGATTATAACATGCTTTTTGGAAGCACAGTGCGTAACATCAGAACTTAAACATCGAACTCTAATTTCATTCCAAAATGTTGAAATGCTGGATAACAGACTCTGCCGCCTTATAATTTGCATTACCTTCTTGTAAAGCCGTTATTTTACAACGCCCTACGCCTGTGAGAGTCACTTGGTTGCCATTGAGAGTACAATTGCCTGTCGCATAACCACTGATAGGCAAGCCTGATGAGATACTTGCACTGATTGTAAAGGGTTTATCACCATAAGTCTTATCAGCCAAAGTCTTAAAGGCAATTTTTTGATTCCTTTTGCCAATGTTGAAATCTTGGATAGACTTAGCCGCCTTGTAATTGGCATTGCCTTCTTGTAAAGCCGTTATTTTACAACGCCCCACGCCTGTAAGAGTGACTTGATTACCCTTGAGAGTACAATTGCCCTTCGCAATACCAATGACAGGCAAACCTGATGAGGCTACCGCACTGATCGTAAAGGGCTTATCATCATAAGTCTTATCAGCCAAAGGGCCAAAGGTAATGTTTTGGGCAATGCGAAATGTTAGGGTTGAGAGAATTTCTTTTAGACTATCTTTCTCTTCCTCTTGCTGCCAAGTCATAATAAAACTAAGCGCGTACCCCCTCATTATGCTGGTATAAAGTTCTTGATGAATTTTAACTGTTCCAGAGTTTATTTCAACTTTTTGAACATCAAATTCGACAGGGCCAATCTTTTCAGAATGTACATCTTTAAATGAATACCCCGTCTGGCTGATTTCCAAAACCTTTCTCTTCAAATAAAGGAAGTCCCGTCCCTTCTTTATCACAGGGAGGTGTTTGATACTTTCTATTGTCACGATTAAATTGGGGTTAGAATCAACATCTGAACCCCAAATATACTTGGCAACCATAAGAAGTATAGAGTTATTCACATCAATTGCTTCTTTAGTCTCTTCGTTGACTACATGCCAATCATCGGGCAATTTTATAGTCATACCAAAAAATTCATTGGTATAAACGCCATTTTCTGTGTTAAACCCGATATCCGCACTTTTCTCATTACACCCTGTGAGGATAATTAGACTTGGGATTAAGAGAGCAATTGCACTCTTTCTCATTATTTTCATATTTTTTTCCTTTCTTAGGAATGAAGATTTAATAACAAACTTTCAAGCCAAACCTGACAGGTTTTCAAAACCTGTCAGGTTTAGTTTCGTGTATTATTCAATTCTTTAATTAGGACGAACACGCAGATTCGCCCGACAGCCTTTGATTTATTTCTTGTATAAAACACCCGATTTGCGTACCCCAGTTTGTTCCATAATCGCATTTTGCTCCCTTTTTATTGCAGGTAGCAAACGAGATGATGTAGAAGTCAAACTTCTTTTCTGGGAATCCGTCGAAGATAAACTGCGAAGCGTTGTTTTATCCTCATCAAATGATGCAATCGTTGCCGCAGGTATCTCAGTATTTTGGACAGACAAATCGCTTTCTGATCCAACAATGTCAAGATAAGTACCATTTGGTGCAACAAGTGCAACAATGGTGTCGCCATTAACAGCAAACACTTCTACTACAGCACCTTCGATAATGCCATCCATCACGAAATTGGACTCTTCATCAAGCAGCACGTTATAATAAACGGTTTCTCCAAAATTCATGTAGCCCGTTTCAAATTCAAATCGGACTCGATCACCATTGGCATCATAAACCCACTCGCCGTTAGCACTGCCTTCCCACTCAATATATTGAATATCACCAACAACAACGTCATCTACAGCAGGTATAGCGATAATTTCTTCATTGTCACTACTATTACATGCGGCAAGAAAAATAGAAAATATCAACAATAACAAATACTTATACATAATAATAACCTTGTTGTGAATTGTTAAAAAGTCAGTTGTGAGTTTGAGGTTTAAGTTTTTTGAAGCATAACTACTCAGCCGTTAGCCTTGAAATCAATTTCAAGGCTAAAAAGTAAAGTCTGTTAAAACAGACTAATTAAAGAGAGAGTACAGTTATCCAGAAAAGTTTTGTCCTGCAAACGATTTTTTAAGTCGCAATATTTATCTGGATAATAAGCATGAATTTGCTCCCACTATTCGTTTTTTTCTCACTCAAGTAAGATTTTTCTTTTAATTCACCATTCGAGGTTTCAGTTTTTTTCCAAAAAACTGAAACCTCGAAACCATTCACCATTCCTAACGCCTTTTCCGTAACAGATATTTTGTATCAGAACCAACTGGCAAGCTGTAATCAGAAGAACTTAAAATCACACTGTCTTGAGTGCGAACTAATTTCGCTGTCACATAAACTATCTCTTTACTTGCGGCATAAGTACCCACAACAACAGCATAAGCATCATGTTGAAGACTGATTTCACGCAATTCTCTTGATAAGAGCAATTCTCCTGTATGTTGTTGAACAAAAACGCTGCTCGTTCGCAATTTGAGTTCAATGACTTTATACCCTTTTTGTGCAATGCGAGAGCCAATTTGTTCAGCGACTATTCGCCCAAATGTAGAGGATTGTTGTAAATCATCAATATTAACAAAACTCGCCACTAAAAAAGGTTGTCTTGTATAAATACCATTGTGTCGAGGTTTTAAACTACGAATGTCTTTCACACCTTTTAAAAGCAGATCAGCAGCAGAATAGCTTGCCCTCACCAAATCCCTATCCATCCTCATAATATAACTACATCCTGTTATCAATACAAGGACTAAACTCACATAAAAAAAAGTTCGTGTTGCTTTCATCATTGATTGACTATCCGATAGGTTTTATTGGTGGTGGTGGTGGTGAAGTCTTCATAGTGTTCATAATCATCATCATTAATATAGTAAATACGGGAATCCCCAAAAAGGTATTGTTGACCCATAGTGGCTACGGTGCTGATAATCACTTCCGTATTGGTTTCGCCAGGCAAATAGTAATTTGTGAATGCGCTTGCGCCCCCAATCGCCAGAGGAAGAATGCTCCAACTTGGACCTGGATAATCCCAATGTTCTTTTATCTGTGCAGCGAACCACACGCCTGTCGCTAGGGCAGTAAATGCCCCTGGTGGCAGATAAGTCAGGCGACGATCTTTATGATGAACAACTTGCATCTGGTATTCAATAACCAGATTGTCGCCATATTGTGCATTACTATCCATAATAACCAGCCCTTGCTGAATAAGCCGAATGGTTAGTAGAGTAAAAAGGGCTTTACCGAAAGGCGTTTTTTCATTATACTTAATAAACACACTGGGTTTGACAACAGCATTGGGAAAACTGAGATCAATGGTTTTTTTCAATCGTTCCGCAAGATCTTTAGCCAAAACATCCCAATGATGTGCAGACTGCATTTTTCGTTGCGCCTTCACTGGGTAACCCGTAGCAACAGGTAGAGCTCGATTAGCACATCCCGTTAAAATTAATAGGATGAAGCTGACTATCAACAAGGATTCTTTCATAAAAATTCCTCAAATTTTAATTATACGTTTAATTATACGCCACATCAATTAATAAATACAATGCCCCATTTTTCACCCTCTCAACTTTTCAAACATTTATTACATCTATGCCCTCCGACACAACAATTATGGATAGCCTACAGTGGTGGTTTAGATTCGCATGTACTTCTACATGCGTTAGCACAAATACGCTCACAAACTTATGATTTACGCGCAATTCATATCCATCATGGAATACACGCCCAAGCAGATAATTGGGCAACACATTGTCTGCAAGTTTGTGAAGACTTAGATATTCCCTGTGATGTGATACGAGTTAATATCCGCGTCGCTTCCAGAGAGAGCCTTGAAGCAATCGCTCGCACTGCTCGTTATGACGCAATCGCTCAACGAATCGCACCAAATGATGTCGTTTTAACTGCCCAACATGCCGATGATCAAGCGGAAACCGTTTTATTACAACTATTACGCGGAGCAGGTGTCGCAGGCTTGGCGGCGATGCCATCTGTAACCTCTTTAAATCATGGCTGGCTTATTCGCCCTTTATTAAACTATACTCGTACTCAATTACACCATTATGCCCTGCAAACTGATTTACAATGGATAGAAGATAGCAGTAATGCCGATATTCAGTTTGATCGTAATTTTCTTCGCCATAAAATTATGCCTCATTTACAACAGCGTTGGACGAGTGTTAGTCATACTTTCAGTCGTGTTGCTCGTCATCAAGCTGAGGCAAACGAATTGATACAGATTTTGGCTGAACAGGATTGGCAAAGTTGTCAAGGTGAAAATGCTGATCAATTGCTTTTATCTGTCTTATCCTGTATGAGCAAGGCACGGCAGCGCAATGTATTACGATTTTGGCTAAAAAAACTCGGTTTACCCCTTCCTTCTACAGTACAATTAGAACATATTCTCAGCGATGTGTTGACAGCAAAAGCAGATCGTCAACCACTCGTGCGATGGCGAGGTGGCGAGGTGCGCCGTTATCGTAACGCTTTGTTTGCTATGCCTAATTTGCCTAAAACGCCTGATAATTCGCAGTATTTTACTTGGTTATTACCCGCACAAATACAATTGCCGCTGGGAGAATTAACAGTTAATCAGGTACAAGGGCGGGGATTAGCTCTTCCAACAGGAACACAATTACAAGTGCGTTTTCGACAAGGTGGGGAAAAATTTCGTTGGCATGGGCATCAGCGCGTCGTTAAAAAATTATTACAAGCATTACCGCCTTGGCTAAGAGATTTTATCCCTTTGATTTATTTTGAAAATAACTTAATTGCTCTTCCAAATATTGGTATTAATGACGACTTTGTTGCACAAGCGGGGGAAATGGGATGGGAAATAAAATGGGGATAGATTTTTAAATTTTATGTTAACTACTCAGGGCAACCATAAAGGATTGCCCCTACAACCAGATTCATAAATCGAGTGACGAAAATCTTCTGATGTAGGGGCAATCCCTTGTGGTTGCCCTGAGTAGTTACATTTTATGTTAAAATATAACAATTAGAGGTTGAAGAAATCCGATTTTTGAAAAAATCGGATTTCTTTATTCGCCATAGACTTAATCCGAAAATTAGAGGTTTAAAAAATCCGATTTTTTCAAAAATCGGATTTCTTTATTCGCAAATATGCTAGGAGGCTGTCCGAGAATGGCAAAATCAGCGTTTTTAATAAAATTAAATCTTTATAAATCAATCAGTTAAAAAAAATGCATTTTGCAAAAAAGTAAGTTCTCGGACAGCCTCCTAGTCGTCGAAATGTTGAATCAGACCTGACAGGTTTTGAAAACCTGTCAGGTCTAGTCGTCGAAATTGAATAGTTACAAGATTTTTAATATTTATCACGCCCTAATTAACACATTGACTCACAATACTAACCAACATACGTTTCCTATCCTTAAAAATGACTCGGCTTGCCATAATTTGTACTTCAATAGACTGACCATTGCGGTGCCGTTCTTCACGGCGTTTGAAAAACTTCTCTTCCTCCTGCGTCATTAATATACTATAATATTCACGCACCGCACTATCATGGACTACGGGCGGTAATAATATTGTAAAAGCCTGTCCTAATAATTCATCCTGACGATACCCATACAATTCGGCAAACGCTTGATTAACTTGTAAAAAACGTCCTCTGTCATCTGTGACACAAACACCAAAATTAGCCACTTCAAAGACTGATGCAAGAAAAGTTTCATTTTCACGAAAACTTTGTTCTTGAAAACGATCCTGCAATGATGATTGACTTTTTTTCTGTTCTGTAATATCAATCGCAAAAACAATGACACCTAATAGATGACCTAGAGCATTCCGATAAGGAATTTTATCAAACTGTAACCAACGTGTAGAAGACTCTTCCTTTGAATTTGAAATTTCATCTTCTGAAGTCTCTTTCAAAGTACACACTATGCCATAATGGGGACGACCCAACTGAATAACGACTTGACAATCAGTGTACTTCTCAAGCTCCTCTTCATGATTTTTAAAGCTTTCTTCGGCTCTTTGATTATAGCGCAATAAACGATTCTCCTTATCACGATACCAAATCATCGCAGGTACTGTATTGAAAATCATTTGGTATTCCTGCCATTGCTTTCGTAACAGTTCCCACATTCGTTTACGTTCACTAATATCGTGCATCAAACCAAAACTAAATATAATCTTATTCTTGGCATCACGCACCGCATCAACTCGCTGCCAAATTGGAAATGGAGAGTTATTGTTATATAAAACATTTAACTCGCCCTCCCAACTTTGACCATTTGCCAAAGCGGGCATCATTTCCTCTTCCCAAATTTTTCTGGATTCCATTGGGTAATGATCAAATAAATTCTTTTGTTTAGCTTCTTTAAAAGAAATTCCAAACAATTTTTCATAAGCTCGATTAACATAAATCAATTGTTCCTCTGCATTTCTAATCGCAATAGCTTCTTCGGAAGATTCAATGATAGACTTAAACAAACGTAAATGCCCTTCTGCTTTTTTACGCTCCGTCACATTAATTCCCACGCAAAAAAAATAATCAAGTTTTCCATTAGCCTTCACAACAGCACTGCTATGCCACTCTACCAGTAATAATTGACCGGATTTACTTTTAATATGATATTCTGCTCGTGAAGGCTGCATAGATTTAATCAGATTGCCAAATTCAGTAGAAACTAATGGACGCTCTTTTTCAGGGATAAAAAGCATCATAAAGTCAGATTTTTCTACTTTATCATGCGAATATTCCGTCGCTTGCAGCATCACCTGATTTATCATACGAATTTGACCATCAGGATTGAGTGCGAAAAAAAATGCAGGAGAGGTTTCAATCAAAGACTGTACAAAATCTCTTTCTTGACGAAGTGCTTCATCATAAGCTTTACGTTCTGTAATATCGCGCAATGCGGCACACACTAAAGATCGTCGTCCTTGAAACAAATAAGAATCACCGCTAAACACTTCCACCGGAAAAACGGTACCATCCTTTTTCTTATGCCAACGCAGGGGAATAGATTGTCGTTTATTGCCATTCCCAAAAGCCCCTCTATTTTTCACCGGTTCAGCAGAAATTTCATCGGTTTTCATGTGCAACCATTCATTTTTACTGTACCCATATAAATCAATAGTCGCTTGATTGACATCAAAAATATGTTGGGTATTACTATCAAACACGACGATTGGATTATAAGCCACTTCAAATAACTGTCGATACTTTGATTCGTTTTCCCACAAAGCAGTTTCAAGTTGATGTCTATCAGAAATATCGCGCACCGCCATCATTAATACTGGCTTACCTTTAAACAAAAAAGGATTGGTTGTGGTCACTTCCACTGGAAAAACCGTTCCATCCTTTTTTTTATGATACCGTGTTGATATTGACTTCATCCCTTTTCTTATTATATGCTCTTTTTTATTAGGCCGTGCTGACAACATTGTTTTTTGGGACTTTAACAATTGATGACGGCTGTAACCATATAAATGTGTCGTTGACTTATTCACATCCAGTATATCCATTGTCTCCGCATCCACCATAAAAATGGCATCCGATTCGACCTCCATCAATCGTTGATATTTCAGTTCTAGTTTGCTTAACTCATCTTCAAAACGACGCGGTTCTGTCGTATCTATATGCGTTCCCACCATCCGATATGGTTCACCATTCGAGTCTCGAACCATGATGGCACGACTTAAAAATAACCGATAATTTCCATCCTTATGCTGTAAACGATGGGTATTTTCACATACCGGTGTAAAACCGGACAAATGATTCTGAATATCTTCCATTACCCGCTTATAATCCGCCTTATAAATGCGTTTATGCCATGAATCCACATGCCGTAACAATTCATGTTCTTCAAATCCTAACATTTTTTCCCAACGCGCTGAAAAGTACATCTCATTCGTTGATAAATTCCAATCCCATAAATCGTAATTATTTTCTGGTACACAACCTTTATGCGTGCTTAAATTTTCACGTAAGGCTTGCTCTGTTTCTTTAAATGGTGTTATATCTGAAAATGATATGATGACTGCGTAGGGAATTGTGACATCATCACGCCATAATGGATGAGTATGAATCCGAATCCAAATCACCGAATCATCTGGCTTGACTATGCCCATGACGACATCAGCATAAGATTGCCCTGTTCGTAATGTACAAATCGCTGGATGGCTTTCCGTTGGAAACAGTGAACCATCTTCATGAATAATCCGCCAATCTGGATCAACTAAAGTCCATCCCATCATTTGATCAGCAGATAAACCTAAAATACGCTCTGCACTTGGATTACATATTCCAATGGAACCATTTGCATATTGTAAAATGACCCCTTCTTGTAATACGCCAATCATTTCATCAGCCGTCATTGGCTGTTCACGCATTGTTATATCCATCCCTACGACATAATAAGCGTATTCAACGGCATTACCTCTGTTAATTTCCCACAAGACGTTATGATAATCACCATCGTTATGGCGAAATTGAGTGGAAAATGAAACAGAATTAATTCCTTCATCCAATTGGCCAAAATAATGTTCAACCAATCCCTGTTCATCTTGATGAACAAAATCTAAAAACCGTTTAGCCAGTAGTTGAGGCGTAGATAAACCCAGGATATTTTCCCAGGCATTGTTGACTTCTTGAAACTCGCCTTCTGAATTTAAAATGCCGAACATTGCAGAAGAACGCCAAAAAAAACGGGAATGATGAGATGTATTAACAGACATATTTTTTCCTCTTGTGTTAATATTTAAGTACCACTGCATAAATAATCTGCTATTAACTTGATGTGCTGGCTAATGAGTACAACGGATTAGCGGAATAAACGGATTTAAAAAAACGTTGTGATCGAGGCTAAAGTTTTTCTTCAAAAAACTTTAGCCTCGATCACATTAACGCTATGAATTTATTAGATTTAATCCGTTTAATCCGTTAATCCGTTGTACTTAGTGTCGCAGCTAAGAAATCAAGTTTTTTGCAAACTTGGTTTCTTGCCATTAAAATTTACAAATAATTATATCTATAATGTACAATTAATGGTGTTTTAAAAAAACACAAACTCCCTATGAATGAAACTTTAATAACCTCCAAAACCTTTAAGCCAAACCTGACAGGTTTAGTTTTGTGTTTTATTAAATTTTCATTTTTTGTAACTACTCAGGGCAAC
>JAGLHR010000868.1 GCA_023143415.1 Thiomargarita sp.
CACCCGAACGATGCCATGAATAATTGTATTGCATACCCTGTAAAATCAGTTGGCGGAATTGCTCAGGATAAGAATGCCACAACCCAATGGCACGACGCATTGCAGATTCAATACCTGTGAAATCGGCTTCATGGAAAACATAGCCATTACGTGCTGTGAATGGCTTGGAAGAATAATCTCGATCAAAAATAGTATCGGCAAGCCCACCGGTGGTTCGCACAATAGGTACAGTACCATATCTCAACGCAATCAATTGTGTCAATCCACAGGGCTCATACATGCTGGGCATAATAATCATATCCGCCCCAGCATAAATGAGATGAGCCAACTCTTCGTCAAAACCAATCTCCAAATGACAATCTTCATTATCATTCAATTCATATTTGAGTTTAAAAAAATCCTTGTTAATACTTCTTTCAGGGCTTGAACCTAACAAGACAAATTGAGCATCATTTTGCAATGCGTAAAAAATCCCATGCCGAATAAGGTGAACCCCTTTTTGTGTATCCAAACGACCGATATAAGCAATTACTGGTTTAAATCCATTACATAACAACAACTTATCTCGCAAAACTTCTTTATTACCATATTTTTTATCCAAAGTAGCAGCAGTATAGTGATGCGGAATGAGCGGATCAATTTCAGGATTCCAAACTTCATAATCTAAGCCATTGAGAATGCCACTAAATTTATATTTATGTTTATGTAAAGTATCACCCAAGCCATATCCTTGATCGGTATGAAGTGCTTCCCAAGCATGTTTTTGGGAAACGGTTGTGACACAGTTTGAATAAACAATACCGCCTTTCATAAAATTTAAAGCACTAGAATGGGTATTATCTTTAAGGCGATCATGATGGTGATAATATTCAGTTCGATCCAATTTTGTTGCAGACAAAATATCCGTTCCCGTTACGCCCTGATACTTAAAATTATGAATCGTATAGCAAACACGGGAATGAAGCAGCCCTTGAAACTTGTACATTTCATAAAGCAAAACAGGAACTAACCCCGTTTGCCAATCATGACAATGGATAATATCGGGATGCCTATTTGTTTTAAGTAAATATTCCAGAGCAGCCTTGCTAAAAAAAGCAAATCGCATGGCATCATCAGGAAAACCATAATAATGCTCCCGTTTAAAGAAATTTTCTTTAGAATGCGGTTCAATAAAAACGCATTTTCGCCCATGCACAAATCCAACCCATAAGGTGCAAAGAATACCGCTATTACCCCAAGGCACCCACAAATCTTGGTAAAATATTTTTAAACCCCAAATGTGATCATAGCGCATACATTCATACTTAGGCAAAATAATTTCTACCTCATTGCCCCGAATTTCTAACTCCCTACTTAAACCATAAACGACATCAGCTAATCCGCCAACTTTGGAAACGGGGGCGCATTCAGACGCAATCATAACAATAAACATTTCTTTCCCTTCCTATTCGGTTTGCATTCGCATAGATAAATCTATCGCCTGTACATTTTTAGTCATTGCACCGACTGAAATAAAATCGATCCCTGTTTCAGCGATAGCACGAATGCTTTCTTTTGTGATCCCACCAGACGCTTCTAATTTCACTTTACCCTCTACAAGTGCAACTGCTTCACGCAATTGAGATAGGGTAAAATTATCAAGCAATAAACTATCTGCTTCCGCTGTCAATGCATCCTTAACTTGTTCTAGTGTTTCCACTTCCACTTCTACGGGTAAATGAGCGGCATGATGCCGAGCGGCAAGAACAGCTTGTGCGATACCACCCGCCGCCGCAATATGATTTTCTTTAATTAAAAAAGCATCATATAATCCCATGCGGTGATTAGTTCCCCCACCACACCGCACCGCGTATTTTTGGGCAGTTCGCAAACAAGGTAAGGTTTTGCGTGTATCTAATATACAAGCATTTGTGCCACTAATCACGTTCACGTAGCTTTGCACCTGGGTTGCTGTACCTGAGAGCAATTGTAAAAAGTTAAGGGCGGTACGTTCTCCTATCAGCAAAGCGCGTGCTTGCCCATTCATATTGCACAAAACTTGATTGGGGCGAAGAATTTCACTATCTCTGACAAGCCAAATGATTTCTACTTGGCTATCCAATTGTCTAAACACTTCATCAAACCAAGCTGTTCCACATAAAATCGCTTGCTCACGGCTAATGACTTGAGCCTTAGCCTGTGTATTTGGGGCAATCAATTTTGCAGTAATATCACCAGTGCCAATATCTTCAGCCAAGGCACATTCTACAGTTTCCGTCAAATCAGCAGGTAAAGGTTGATTATCCATAAGTTTTAATGTTTTCTGAAGCCCAAAACTTTGGGCATTTTCTGTGAAAAACTCACTTGCTCAAATTATTTATTAACGAGGCTCTTGCAAAACTCATGTCACGAAGGGCGAACACGCAGGTTCGCCCCTACAATCCTGTCACGAAGGGCGAACACGCAGGATTCGAGGTTTTCGCTTCAAAAAACGAAAACCTCGAATGCCCCTACAATCCTGAAAGACATGATGTTTTGTAGGGGCAGACCTGCGTGTCTGCTCTTCGTGACTCCAAATTCTTCCACTTTTCTTGATTCTAATCTCAACGATATTGACGCAAAGTCAGTGTGTCACCACGTTGGGTAAATTCTAAATCCTTGAGAAAGCTCATGCCTAACAAAATTTCATCGGCGTTCTGATGCGGATTAATACTGGCACGCACGTTTTGCAATTCAATTTCTCCCAAAGCAATCTTATCAAGTTGAGTACGATAAGTTGTAATCACCCCATTAGCTGTACTAGCACGCATCTTTGCGCCCCGTTGTAAGTTAAGGCGAAGTGCGATTTTTTCAGGAATAGAAACCATTGTTGCCCCTGTATCCAGAAAAAAAACAACAGGCTGATCATTAATCGTACCCGTTGCCACATAATGTCCATTACGATTGCGTTTTAATTGTATTTCACGACTGCCATCTTTGTGATATTGAGTTGTTAATACTTGATTAGGATTTTGTTGTTTCTCAAGAAAGTGATTAAAAAACAGGGTGAGCAAACCTAGTGCGAATAACCACGCAACATAAATCATGCCCTTACCAAGCCCTTGTGAATTCATAATCGTGTCACCATTATTGTAAATATTAATATTAATTTATTATTAATTAATACCTTCGCCAATCTGAAAACTTTTGAATAGGATTCCAGCCTAAAAGTTTTACATCAAAAAACGTTAGCCTCGATCATTATTTTTCTGAACATAAGGGAGTTGCGGCTAAATACCCACA
>JAGLHR010000869.1 GCA_023143415.1 Thiomargarita sp.
CTAAAACCTCGAAACCACCCTACATAAACTGAACCAAAAAAAAACCTGACAGGTTTTTAAAACCTGTCAGGTTTATACCGCTTATTTTAGAAACCAAGTTTTTTCAAAAAACTGATGAGCGGAGATTCATCATTCATCATTCGAGGTTTCCGCTTCAAAAAACGGAAACCTCGAAACCATTCACCATTCACCCTCTGATTTACAACTTATCTATATCTAAAATCAAGCCTTCTCGCGCAATATGACAATCCATTTTAGAATGACGTTCAAGGATCAGTTTCACAGCTGATCGGTGCAATCCTTCTATTTTGGTATCATCATAGTTAGGATCAACATGGAATAAATATAACTGCTTTACATTGGCATCCATTGCAAAATTGGCGGTATCAATGTAGCAAGAATGTCCCCAGCCCCGTTTTTTAGCATAATCTTCTGGTGTATATTGTGCGTCATGGATAAAAACATGAGCGTCCCTAATGACATCAAGGGAGGATGCCAATTCCTCGGCTTCCATGGCTTTGATGAGTTGCAATTCTTCTTCACTCATTTCGTCTTGGCGATTTACTATAGACTGTTCTATAAACTTAAGTTCATTGTCGGATGCATAAATAATGGTTTTGTCATGTACCTTAATACGGTAGCCAAAGGTGCTACCTGGATGGTGTACATTAAAAGCCTCAATTTTAAATGGCCCATATTCCAGTTGATTATTAGGCGCACTTAGATAGTGAATATCTGCCATCCATGTTTCAACTTCAACAGGGAAATAGGGGTCAACCATTTGTCCCGAAATGCGCCGTTCGATTTCTTCTTTACTGTCGCCGGGGGCAAAAATATTAATTTTCCAGCCCGGCACAAAAGCTGGCACAAAAAAGGGTAAGCCAGAAATATGGTCCCAGTGGTAATGGGTCAAAATGATCGTCAATTCTTTAATTTCTGATTGTGCCACCAGTGTATTGCCGAACGGAATAATGCCTGAACCACCATCACAAATCAGTATATGACCATCTGCTCGTAGTTCGACACATGAAGTATTGCCCCCCACCCGCATGTGACTTCCAAATGGCGATGGAAAGGAACCACGAACACCCCAAAAGCGTATATAATTTAAGTCATCAGCATTCATAATTAGGTTGACGATTTTTCTTGAACATTATTAACATATTTACAAACCAGGTCACGAATTTCTTTAAAACGTAAAGGTTTTATAAGAAAATCAATGGCACCCAATTGTTTAGCAATTTTACGATCTTGTGCATAATCTTTGGATGTGACCATAATTACAGACGTATCTTTTTGATGGGCAATGTTCCGTAAATGTCTTAATAAAGTGAGTCCATCCATTCCTGGCATAATAATATCTAAAAACAATAAATCAGGTTGATGTTCTTGTAGATAAGGAAGCGCTTCTTCTGAAGATTTGAATCCAATAAAATTAACAGCCAATGGTTCAATGCTGAACTGATACACAGAAATTGACGTTGCGCTGTCATCTACGACTACAATAGTTGGCATTTTTTCAGTCATAAAATTAAACCCATCAATTGTTTGATCCGGTGGGTGATTTTATAGTTGTCACTTAGGAATTAATATTCGAGTCGAGGCGAAAGTTTTTTTTCAAGAAAAAACGTAACTACTCAGGGCAACCACAAGGGATTGCCCCTACATCAGAAGATTTTCGTCTGTGTAGGGGCAATCCTTTATGGTTGCCCTGTGTAGGGGCAATCCTTTATGATTGCCCTGAGTACGAAAAAACTTTAGCCTCGACTAAAGTTTTTTTAGTAAGGGACAGCGCAACAAATAACTGACGTAGTAGCAGACTTGAACATCCCACGTATATTATTTTCTGCGTCGTCCCTAACGACTCCGCCTTGAAATCAATTTCAAGGCTGAAAGCTTTCGAGGCTAAAGTTTTTTTCAAGAAAAAACTTTAGCCTCGAAAAGAAGACTAAACTCTTCTGAAAGAAGACTGAGTTGTTTAGCGGGCTTTATTAGCGTTAGCCTTGAAATTGATTTCAAGGCGGAGTCGTTACAACCTCGAATGCTAAAAACTGAAGTACCCTAAAGGGTACTACTCGGCAACGGGTTTAGTCGGTTTTAACCGACTTTAGTTTTTAGCCTTAGAATTTATTCTAAGGCGATCATTTTGCAAGAGGCTCCAATACTTAAAATAATTGGCTTAGAGATTATTTTACAAGTTCCCTAAATCAATACCTTCGCCAATTAACATACTAAATAATAAGGTTATTATGCCATATTGGTTAAATTTCAAATACTTACCGTATTTTTAAACCCAATTGATCTGATTTTAAATCTCGTTGATTTTAAAGCGTTTTTTGAATAATTGAGCTTAATACTCAAGTGTTTGGCGAAGGTATTATAAATTATACACATTATTTTTTAATTTATTATTAATTTTTAATATATTAAAACATTTTTATTTCTTCAAAGCAATTGAGTCACATAATTCAAGTTGATGCCCTTTCAACCTTTTTTTTAATGTATTTTTTAATAATTGACTTTGTTCAGTGGACATTTTTATCCCTAACCAGTATGTTGTCTCATTTTTATAGCGTTTTTGTGTTTTAACATTTTTGAACCCTTTGGCAACTAATTGTTTAATACGTTTTTTGGCATAAAGGGGGGAACGGTATAAGCCTAATGAAATCGCATTATTAAATTGGCCTTTTGTCACTATGGCATGATCAGTAATGCCAAGCTGGTTGAGACGTTGTTGGGTACGATGGGCTGCTAACCTTCCTTTAAAAGGGGACAAATAGACCCATGTTGATTTGACTACTTGCGTTTGGCGATTTTGCACTTCGACAATGATATTTTCTTTTTTTTTCAACCAGTTAGCGATTTTTTTAGGGGTATTAATGTGGGAATATGGGCCAGCTTGAAAACAAACAGAGGTTTCAGGTTTTGGTGATTTTTTTGCGACTGGTTTTGTTGATGCAGATGTGACTTCTTCATCCTTTGATTTCTTTTCAGCCGATGAGTTATTGGTGGTTGATGTTGATAAACCTGCAATCTGTTTTAATGTTGATACTATAGTCGTGTTTTCTGGAGGTGATTCTGCTGGTTTTTCTGTTAAAGGTTTAATAGCAGACTCTTTTTTGGGTGCTGTTGTTTCTTTTTTATACGCAATATTTTCGCCATCTTTTGGTTTTGAAGTGGTGTCTTCAACAGAATTCTGAATCTTTTTCGCTTCCGTTTTCGCATTGGATTCACTGATTAATAGCAATTGTGGCAAATTACTTGCCTCAGAAGACGAGTTGGGCTGATTGATCTGCCTAAATTGTTCAGCTTGCCAAGGTAGCCAAGGTAATAACCCAAGTTGCCAAATCAAAAAGCCAATATTTAACAATAATAATAGTAAGGCCAAAGTTCTCATAATGATTGTTTCACAACGGCTTTTATGCCCTGTAAGACCAGATCAGGTACTAGCTGATAGGGCTTCTGCAATAATGATTCTAACGCAGTGGCACTACCACCCGTGAGTATTAGTTTTAGCTTATTTCCTTGCTTTTCTAAAGTATTTATCACGTATTCTATTGAACCTATTATAGCATATAAAGTACCTAATGTAATGCCCATAGAGGTATCGTGTGCCAAAAATGTGCTGTCCCTGTTTAAAGTTTTTTTAAGGGGAGGTAACGCATAAGTGTCTTTAAATAAAGCATTGTGCATTGTCGTCACGCCTGGCATGATGAGTCCACCTTGATGATAACCATTGGCAGATAGCACGTCTAGCGTTACCGCCGTCCCGCAATCTATTACACAAAGTGCGGTTTTTTCTAATTGGTAGGCACCAATGAGTGCTAACCAACGATCAACGCCCAGTTGTTCGGGATTTTTATAACCATTTTTGATTCCACAGGCATAGCGAGTTGTTTTGATAAAAGTTGGTGTGAGTCCACAATGGGTGTTGAGCCAATGGGAAAGGATTTCTGCCTTTTGGGGTGCTGCCACGTTGGATACCCATATACTTGATAAGGGTATATCACCCCAGGCTTTCGTTAGGATATGGTCTAAATTGTCACCTTGAGATAAGAGGCGTTTTTGGACTCCTAAATTATCCTGTTCAAGGATCGCCCATTTAATTGAGCTATTGCCTATATCGACTAGGAGCTTCATAATCGTAAACTGACTTCTCCGTCAACATAACGCCGTTTTTGATTGCCAATTTGCAATAGTAAAGCACCTTCTTCGTCAATTCCGCAAGCGGTTCCTGTCAAGTATGTTTTATTTTCAATCTGAGGAGTTTCCAATGTGACTAATTGCCCATAACTGAGATCAAAACGATGCCAGTCTTGTTGAAATGCACTCAATCCAAGTTGCGGATAGTTTGTTAAAGTTTGCAAACCGTGTTCAATGATTTTTGCGGCTAACATATTGCGTGATGGAGACGTTTGTCCTAGTATAGAGTACAAATCTACCCAAGGTTGATTGATATTACTGTTATATTCGGGCATTTTAACATTTATGCCTATTCCAAAGACAATTTCGCTATTTTTTCCACTTTCCAATAATAAGCCTGCTAATTTGCGACCTTGCCATAAAATATCATTGGGCCATTTTATGCCGACATCTGTGGCTCCTAATAGATGCAATACTCGCACTACTGTTACTGCTAGGGCAATATTTAATCCCGATAATGGTTTATCTTGAACCCGTTGTTTAAGAGATAAACAAAGTCCACTGCCCATTGGTGAAATCCATTGTCTTCCATGCCGTCCGTGTCCAGCTGTTTGATATTCTGCTAAACAGGCATAAGGCATTGCTCCTTTGTATTGTAAAGCATAACTATTTGTTGAATCTAGCACGGAATGGATTTCCAGAAGGATTAGGTGTTGCTTTGTTTTTTTTGGCAGTGCTGCCAAAATACGGGCGCGTTCTAATAATTCCATAGATTCAGCCAACTGATAGTTAGGAATGTGCATCAAATTGATAACTACTCAGGGCAACCATAAAG
>JAGLHR010000087.1 GCA_023143415.1 Thiomargarita sp.
GTGGGTTTCCACTTCGTTCCTACCCACCCTACATTAAAAGACTTAATTTTTCCTGTACAAAGGAATATTATTTACGCAATAACATAAATCTAAACCAGCCCAACGCTAAAGCAGGTGTATCACTCACGACTGTCAACCCAGAATGGTTTAACTCTTCAAACACCACATTAGTATTTGTCGCAAAATGAGCAGTTAATGGGCTGACTAAACGGCGCACTGGAGCAAATTGTCCTGGTTTTAAAAATTTATCAAAAATCAATAGCTTACCATTATTATTCAGTACACGATTGGCTTCGTCTAAGGCGCGTTGTGGAAAAGGAGCCACTGTCAAAATCAGGTGCATAATTACCACATCAAAGCATTGATCGGGATAAGGTAATTGCATCACATCACCTAGATGTAACGTAATATCTTGTGTTGTGATGCGCCGTTTAGCCCGCTTTAACATTTGAGGAATGAAATCAATGCCCGTATAAAACGCGCCCGGTGGCAAGTAAGGAATATCCAGCCCTGTGCCTACCCCGCATAATAAAATTTTCATTCCATGAACATCGCCTAATTGAGAAAGACTTCGCTGTCGTGCCGCACGGGTTGGGAAATCAACCGCACCGTCATAAAAGGGAGCGAGTATTCGATAACTTTTTTGTAATAGAGTGAACATTTCGTATAAAATAATATTTGTTATTGGGAATGCGAATGAAGAGTTGAAATTGGAGTTCAACGCTTTAGCTTTGGACGTTTATTTAAAGAGCCAAACCTGACAGGTGAAGAGTTGAAATTGGAGTTCAACGCTTTAGCTTTGGAGGTTTATTTAAAGAGCCAAACCTGACAGGTTTAGTGACGAGGTTTTAGTCTTCAAAAAAACTAAAACCTCATCGGGTATTATTGAATTATCATCCCTAAAAATGTTGTCCCTGCCCACTTGCGACAGGCCAAATAAATTCAAAACGAGTACCCTGCCCTTCTTGACTATCTACTTGAATACTTGCGCCATGCTGATCAGTAATTTTTTTGACAACTGCGAGTCCCAAACCAGAGCCATCTTCTCGTGTCGTAAAAAAGGGTTCAAAAATGTGCGATAAAATATTTGGGGGAATCCCTGGACCGCTATCCCGAACATAAAAGCGTACATGAGACTCATCACGGAGTAGCCCTTTTTGGCAGGTTTCCCCAATGCACATACCAATAGTAATTTCTCCGCCGTTTTGCATCATGTGTATAGCATTAATCACCACATTAAGCAATACTTGTTTAAGTTGAGAAGGATCAGCCCAAAGTTTAGGAATCTTATCTTTTGGATAAACAATATTGATACCTTTTGACTTAGCCTCTTTGCGTGTCCACAATAGCACATCTTCCAGCACTTCATCTAACCGACAAGGTACCGGGTGCATTTCTTGAGGGGCTGAAAAACCATGAAATGTTTGCAAAAATTCTGATAAGCGATTCACTTCATTAAGCAACCGGTGCAAATTTTTTCGCAGGTAATCCGTTAAAGTCTCTTCTTCCAATGACACTTGTATAACCGTTTTCATACCCGCCAAAGGATTACCGATTTCATGTGCCAATCCCATTGCAAGTTCACCCATTGTCGCCATTTTTTCCATTTGAAACATTTGCCGATCTAATTCGCGGCAATGATCCACACGCTGTCGTTCCTCGCTCATGTCGCGTACTAGAACGAGACAATTATGAAGTTGTCCCATCACAGATTCTGGGGTGACATTAATAACCAATGTGCGTTTAGCCATTTTTAACTCAAGCCGTTGGCTTGTCTTGTTAAACCAGGATAATTGAGACCAGTGCGGGCAACATTCATCAATGCGACGACCAATCAACTTATCTTTTGGGAGTTCTAAAAATAATGCCGCCGTTTCATTGGCTAATTCAACATAACCACATGAATCTACAGATAAAATACCCTCTCCCACATTTTCAATAATCGTGGCTAAATTTTGCCTTTCATGCTCTAATGCGGCGGTTCTTGTTGCGACTTCGCCTTCCAGTTGAATTTGCCGCTGCGCCAAACATTGACACTTTTGCTCTAACTGTGCAGCCATTGAATTAAAACTTTGCCCTAAATCAGCAATTTCATCAGTACCTTTTATTTCAACACGTTGGGAAAAATTACCCTGAGCAACTTCTTCCGTCTCTTTGCGTAATAAGGATAAAGGCTGTAGCAGGTAACGCGACATATAGAAACCCGCTACCACTGCGACTAAAATACATAATGCCATCAAACCGTAAAGAATATGAAGATTGAGTATATTCGCAAAGAGTTGCCGTTGGGGGTAAACCAGCACCACTACCCATTTAGTGAGCGGTGGTAAAAATTGATTCATTTTCACCGGCGCATAAGTAATAATCCTATTATCAATGACTTCCGTCTGATGTTTTCCTTGCATGATATTTTGCAATAGGGTATCGGGAAACTCCTCGTTCAGTTCACTTACTGGTTTCATCTCAAATGTCTTGATTGCAGAATCCGCGCGACGGGCAATATAAAAGCCTGAAAGATTAAAAAGATAAGTGATATCGCCCCGTGCCAGTGCGAGTTTTTGTTCTAAAAAAAAATCGGCATGGAGGTTAATGATTATAATACCTTGGACGACTCCTTTTCGATCAGCAACCGGGGTTGCAAACCGTACTATCGGTTTTTCTGGGGATTCCACTTTGCCTTGTTCAACATTCAAATCCATCTGCGAGATAATGATTTCTCCGACTTTCACTTTGAGGAGATCGTGAACATAATAATGTTTGGATTTATTTTTTAATTCGGATACGGATACCGTTTTTATCTCCCCCTCTACACGTTCCACGCGAACCATTTCAAATCCTTGATTATCCAGAAAACGCATTTGATAAATATAAGGATAAGTTCGCGCAAAGACGGTAAAATCGTGTTCCAAAGAGGAACGTATCTCAGCCATTTTAGGCTCAGGATGATTTTTTATCGCCTCTACAAAATCCAACATGGTACTGTAATTTCCAAAATAAAGCACATCGCTACGCAATTGTTCAATAAATTGCGCTATGCTATCCGCCTGATTAGCCACTTCTTGTTCAAGGTGATACAAAGTTTCATTTTTGAGAACCTCTAAAGAATAAAATAGACTCACCATACCCGCAATAGTGACAGGCAATACGGCGGTAATCAGAAACGCCACATAAATTTTTGAGGATAAACCATGAAATTGAGCAAAAAGCATATTAGTTGTTAGTTAAATTATGATAGTTCATTATACCATAGCCCCATCTCATTGGAGATTACAGGGCTTTTTTAGGAGTTTGTTCAGAATAATTGAAGACTTAGAAATGAAAATTAAATAATACCCGAAACTGAAACAACGTTGTAGAAGTTATTTTGTAAAGGTTCGTTTTAACAAAAATGGTTAAAGGTAGCAGGAGGCTTGAAAGCCTCTCACGTTACTCCAAAATAACCAAAAGCGTTGGATTCCAGAACGAACAAATTTGATGTTATAATAATTATTTGGTAACTACTCAGGGCAACCATAAAGGATTGCCCCTACAACAATATTCTTGTGAAGACGGACGAAAATCTTCTGATGTAGGGGCAATCCCTTGTGGTTGCCCTGAGTAGTTACAATTTTTGTTAAAATATAACAATTAGAGGTTGAAGAAATCCGATTTTTGAAAAAATCGGATTTCTTTATTCGCCATAGACTTAATCCGAAAATT
>JAGLHR010000870.1 GCA_023143415.1 Thiomargarita sp.
TCTGAAGGTTTGGATTCCAATAAATATTTCTTAACTTAATGGCATTGACCCTAATGGCACTTACTTAAGGATTATTGACTGTAGGTTGGGTTAGCGATAGCGTCACCCAACATTCTCCTGCGATTGTCGGGTGACGCTACGCTAACCCGATCGACAGTCAATAATCCTTAAGTAAGTGCCATTAGCATTGACCCTACGCTTGCTCAAAATTTAACCTCTGCCCTTATTATTAACGAAGAATTTCTTGTTTAACAAACTGCAAGTTTTTATAAATACCCATTAATTTATCCAAATCGGTACTATCATAATTTTTGCTGATGGCATATTGATACTTATGTTGATCTAATTTTGTTAAAATCATAAAACTCCAATTGCCACCGATAATATAAGCTCCTTTTATGGTTTGAACATCATTTAATTCGACTGCTGCAATCAATTCTGCCAATAGTTGGGGTTCTGGATTAGAATATTGTAGTCCTTTTTTAAATTCTTGAATAAAAAAGTAAGGTTTTTCTGGATATTCCAAACCGGTTGCCACGACAAAATCTGTGATTCCGCTTAAAATAAATTGCTGGGTTTCATAAACTAAAGTTTCTTCATAAAAATCTCGAATTTTATGTTTAAAAGATTTATAATCAATTTTATTTAAAATGGGGGCAATAAAATGAACTTTTAAATCTTCTTCATTGTAAACTTTGATGAGATCAATTTCTCGTTCTAATAATGTGGTTAAAAATTGAATTTCTTGATCAGTCAACACCAAATCGCAATTTAACCAATGATTAAATACCTGATGATCATATACTCTTTCAAGATCGAATAATGCTCTTAATTCTTTAATGGTTATCTTGCCAAAATTATACGTCGGAATTTTAGGCGCTTCCTTTACTTTGATAATTTGTTCTAAAGAAGCGATACGTTCTAATAATTCTAACTCTCTATTTTTAGTCATTTAGTTGTTCTGCCCCAGACTCTGAACCATCAAACCCCACCTGTTCTTGAATAATATACAAAGGACGACGAACGACTTCAGTATGTATATGCCCAATATAAAGTGCAAGCATCCCTATAGCTGCCAACACAATTCCAAACAAAAAGGTATTGAATACCACAAAATAAGCCAATGCGGTATAAAGTTGATTCATAAACAATTGGGTGAGAATCATATAAATCATTAATAAGCTGGTACTTATTAACACAAAAACGCCTAGATAACCGGTTATACGCAATGGCATTAAGGAAAAACTGGTTAATGAATTTATAGCTAATTTGGTTAAGTCTCTTAGTTTAAATGTTGAATCACCATCGTTACGCTCTGGGGCTGAAAAGTTGACATAAGTTTTTCTAAATCCCATCCAATCAATAAGCCCTCGAAAAAAACGGGTTTTTTCTTCAAAGGTTTTGAGAATATTTAGGACTTTTTTATCTAACAAGCGATAATCCGTTGTTTTAGCTTCCAAGTTAATATCAGACATCAATCTCATCAGATAATAAAAAGCCCTAGAACCTAGTTCACGTAACCAAGAATATTCAATCGCCGTTCTTTGGGTGGCAACGATTTGATAGCCACTTTCCCATTGCTGGATCAGTTTTGGAATAAGCGATGGTGGGTGCTGTAAATCTGCATCCATCAATATCACAGCCTCTGTATCTTCAATTGCTTCTGCACCTGCTGTTAATGCGATTTCCTTGCCAAAATTACGTGAGAGATTAATACCTTTAACATTATGATCCTTCTCAGCCAATTCTTTAATTTTTATCCAAGTATCATCTGTACTACCATCATTGACAAATAGCAAATTCCATTGGTAATTTGTCAGTTCATCAGTGATATTACAAACCGCTTTATAAAAGGGAATAATATTTTTTGACTCATTGTAGGCTGGTACAATAATCGCTAGTTTTTTAAGCGGCGTGTTCATATCCTGTCTTTAACAATTGACGAAAATAGGCGATAGTCTTTTCAAGCCCTTGTTCTAATTTAACCTTAACTGTCCAATTAAGTGCCTGTTGAGCAAGACTAATATCAGGCTGACGTTGCTTAGGATCATCACCAGGTAATGGTTTAAATTCCATTTGGCTTGATGAATGAGTCATGGCAATCACTTTTTCAGCTAATTCCAAGATGGTGAACTCACTCGGATTACCCAAGTTCACGGGACCCGTAAAATCATCCGGCGTGTTCATTAACCTAATAAATCCTTCAATCAAATCATCTGCATAGCAAAAAGAGCGAGTTTGAGAACCATCTCCATAAACAGTGATTGGCTTATTTTGTAAGGCTTGTACAATAAAATTAGACACCACTCGCCCATCATTAGGATGCATTCTTGAACCATAAGTATTGAAGATTCTGGCTACTTTTATCCTTAAATTATGCTGTCTGCGATAATCAAAAAACAAAGTTTCAGCACAACGCTTACCTTCGTCATAACAAGCCCTTGAACCGATAGGATTAACATGCCCCCAATACTTTTCTGTTTGGGGATGAATCTGAGGATCACCATAAACTTCACTGGTAGAAGCTTGCATGATTTTGGCGTTGATTCGTTTAGCTAACCCTAGCATATTAATTGCACCATGCACGCTAGTTTTAGTCGTTTGTACTGGATCATGCTGGTAATGAATAGGAGAGGCAGGGCAAGCCAGATTATAAATTTCATCGACTTCTACATAAAGTGGGAAGGTGATATCATGCCGGAGAATTTCAAAGTGATTATTATCAATAAAATGAATAATATTATCTTTTGTTCCGGTAAAAAAATTATCCACACATAGAACATCTTGCCCTTCTTTTAACAACCTTTCACAAAGATGTGAGCCTAAAAAACCTGCCCCACCAGTGACGAGAATACGTTTTCTTATTGAATAGTTTTGCATTATTTAAGTTCTATAATTTATACTCATACCAAAAAAAAGTAACGACTCAGGGCAACCATAAAGAAGCCTATAACAATAGGCTTATGAAGACTGACGAAAATATTCTTATGTAGGCTGGCTCCCTTATGGTTGCCCTGAGTCGTTGCAAATCTTATGTAGGCTGCTCTGGCTACCAGAGACTACTCGCCCCCGCCTATCGGCTCTCCCTCCCTGGCTCGCAGCGGTGGAAGGCTAACCACTTTCAAGTTTTTTTATGATACTTTGCCTTTTTCTAAATGTCAAGTTTTTAGCTCAAAAGTCAAATAAATGTTAATAGTTATCAATCGTTTTGTGTACTATAAATCGCTTTAAAAAAAAAGGGAATCCAGATATTGGTCACATTAAGAATTATCTCAATTCCAATGACCAAAAGGATTCCCCTGCAAAACAAATATAAGTACTGCTAATCAGCACCAAAAAAATTTTTATGTTTTTTAAATTTTACGCCATTTTAATTTGTAACCAATTGATTTACAATGTAATTTTTAAGTGCAACCGTCCCTGTTTAAATTTTAATCTTCAGCCATTTCTTCTTCTGGTCTATCGACTAATTCCACAATCGCCATTGGTGCTTTATCTCCCGTTCTAAAGCCACATTTAAGAACACGCAAGTAACCACCTGGACGTTCTTTATAACGAGGGCCTAATTCATTAAACAATTTTGTTACCATTTCCCGATCACGTAACCGAGCATATGCTAGGCGGCGGTTTGCAACACTATCTTTTTTAGCTAAAGTAATCAAAGGTTCAAGTTTACCCCGCACTTCTTTTGCTTTAGGTAAAGTTGTTTTAATAAGTTCATGGCGTATGATCGATACAGCCAAATTCTTGAACATTGCTTTTCTATGACTTGATGTACGATTAAGCTGCCTACCTTTATTCCTATGACGCATAATAAGTTATCCTTTTTTTTGATTGGTCGTCTTGATGAAATCAACGATGCCCACGTTAAATGTCGATCTGTTCGAGATTTTAAGTTTTTTGAAGAAAAACTTAAACCTCGAATGCCCCTACATCAAATCTTTCATTATTGTAGGGGCTGCTCTGTCCCTGCCCTTTGTGAAATTATTTATCTGAACATCGTTTTTTGAAGAAAAACTTTAACAGTCGGATTAACCAACTAATTCATTGATTCTTACTCGCTTTTTTGACAAAAAACATCAATATTTTACAAAACCATGACTTAAGCAGTATTTTCCGACTGCTAACAAGCACTTTTCGGTGCCTGATGAAGTTTAGGGGGAGGCCAATCTTCCAAACGTATTCCTAAAGACAGTCCCCGCAGAGCTAACATTTCCTTAATTTCTGTCAGAGACTTCTTACCCAAATTAGGCGTTTTTAATAATTCATTTTCCGTTTTTTGAATCAAATCGCCAATATAAAGAATATTTTCCGTTTTCAAACAATTAGCCGAACGCACTGTTAATTCCAGTTCATCAACAGATTGTAATAAAATGGGATCAATCCCACGTTTTTCTATTTGAGTTTCAATTTCGACAGAACTTTCCAAATCCACAATGACGGAAAGTTGATTGATCAATATAGACGCAGCCATTTTAACGGCTGCCTTTGGTTCAACTGTACCATTTGTTTCCAATTCAATAATAAGTTTATCCAAATCGGTACGTTGCTCAACACGCGCTCTTTCAACATGATAAGCGATCCTAGAAACGGGACTGAAGGAAGCATCTAACTTTAATACACCAATAGAATTGTTATCTTCATCTTGAATACGTTGATTGACAGGCTGATAACCCCGTCCCTCCATCACTTTTAAGGTCATGTTCAGTTCACGCGCCTTGTTTAAATGTGCAATGACATGATCTGGATTCACAATTTCAATATTGTGATCCAAAGTGATGTCCCTTGCACAGACGGGACCTGGACCTTTTTTAGTCAATTGCAAACTCGCTTCCGTGCGCCCGTTCATACGAATAGCTAAACCTTTTAAATTCAGTAAAATGTCAATGACATCTTCCTGCACACCTTCAATAGCGGAGTACTCATGTAACACGCCTTCAATCATGACTTCAACCACTGCTGTTCCCAAAAGGGAAGACAACAAGATACGTCTCAGCGCATTGCCCAAGGTATAGCCAAAACCACGATCTAATGGCTCTAATGTGATTTGAGCGGTTGTTCCATTGATATGTTTAATATCAACTATACGCGGCTTTAATAATTCCATACTTGAGAATTTTTAAGTTAGAAGCTTGAATTGCAAGTTCTGAATTACTTGGAATACAACTCAACAACCAGTTGTTCATTAATATCACTCGGCAAATCTTGACGATCAGGAACCATTTTAAAAATGCCCTGCATTTTATTCACATCCACATCAACCCATGATGGAAAACCATATTCGGTTGCTGTATCTAATGCCATTTTAATACGCAATTGATTACGGCTTTTCTCACGGATACTAATCACATCATTCGCTTTAACTTGAACCGAAGGTATATTAACAACCTGACCATTGAGTAAAATCGTTTTATGGCTCACCAATTGTCTCGCTTCAGCGCGTGTGACTCCAAATCCCATGCGATAAACCACATTATCCAGGCGACATTCAAGCAATTTCAGCAAATTTTCACCTGTAGAACCGGATTGACGACTGCCTTTTAGGTAATAGCCACGAAATTGTTTTTCCAAAACACCATAAAATCGGCGTAATTTTTGTTTTTCACGCAATTGCAGGGCATAGTCAGAAAGACGTTGGCGTTTATCGCCATGTTGCCCTGGCTTTTTTTCTAAATTACATTTTGATTCAAGCCCCCGTGTACGACTTTTTAAAAAAAGGTCGATCCCTTCACGACGGCTCAACTTACATTTAGGGCCAAGATATCTCGCCATTGTCAATTATCAATTATCAATTATCAAGTGATCAGAAATTGAGCCTCAATTAGACTCTGCGTCTCTTAGGAGGACGACAACCATTATGCGGAATTGGTGTCACATCTGTAATAGATGTGATTTTGAACCCCCTAGCATTCAGAGAGCGCACTGCTGATTCACGTCCAGGCCCTGGACCTTTAACTCGCACGTCCAGATTTTTAACACCAAATTCCTTGACCAAGTTACCCACCTTTTCAGCCGCTATTTGAGCCGCAAAAGGGGTGCTCTTACGTGACCCACGAAAACCACTACCCCCAGCTGTTGCCCAAGCTAAAACATTGCCTTGACGGTCAGTTATCGTAATTATCGTGTTATTAAAAGAAGCATGTACATGGGCAATGCCATCCGTCACATTCTTTTTGACCTTTTTACGTGTACGAGAAGCTGTTTTTGCTGTTTTTGCTGTTTTTGCCATGTTATCAATTAGAAGTTTTTCAGATCACAAGTCAAATTTATTAAAAGTAGGGTGGGTCGAGCGAACGCTCCACCCACCATTTTTTGAGGATTGGTGGGTTGTCCACTTCGTTCCTTTCGAGGCTAAAGTTTTTTTTAAAGAAAAAACTTTAGCCTCGAAAAAATCCTACGAAAAAACCATTAAAATCAAATACTTAAATAATTATGACTAACGATGAGCGCAAAAACTTAGGGTTACTTTAGAGGCTAAAGTTTATTGAAGAAAAACTTGAACCTTGAAGATTATTTCCTCTTTATGGGTCGTCTGGGACCCTTTCGAGTACGAGCATTTGTACGAGTGCGTTGACCATGTATGGGCAACCCACGCCGATGTCGTATACCACGATAACACCCTAAATCTCTCAGGCGTTTGATATTCATAGCCACTTCACGACGCAAATCACCTTCAATATTGTACTTAGCAACCTCAGCACGTAAAACTTCTAAATCCTTTTCCTTCAAATTCCTAACTTTAATATGTGGAGCAATACCCGTTGCCTCACAAATACGTCGCGCCGAAGTGACACCAATCCCTTCAATCGCCGTCAATGCAATGACGATGTGTTTTTGAGGGGGAATGTTAATGCCAGCAATACGGGCCATAACTATACCTTCTTCTTGAGTTATCGATCAATTATCAATTATCCTTGTCGTTGTTTATGTCGTTTATCGCTACATATCACTCGAACTTGCCTATTACGGCGAATAATTTTACAATTCCGACAAATTTTTTTAACAGATGCTCTTACTTTCATTGTTCACAAATCAATATTTTCGTATTCGTTTTTTGAAGAAAGAAGGGAGAACCAAACGTTCAAGTTATCGGATTAAATCTATGGCGAAGAAAGAAATCCGATTTTTGAAAAAAATCGGATTTCTATACTAAACTAAAAAAAATCCGAAAACTGGCATAAAATCATTTTCAAAATGTTGAATTTGAGGCTAAAGTTTTTTGAAAACTTTAACCTCAAAAGTTATTGATTTTATTACATGCATCTTCCTTAATGCAATAAAGTACCTCGTTGCGCTCTCAAATTAGCCTTCTTCATAAGCCCTTCATACTGATGTGACATCAAATGCGCCTGCACTTGGGACATAAAATCCATCGTCACAACCACAATAATTAACAAAGAAGTTCCCCCAAAATAAAAAGGGACATTCCACTTGAGAATTAAAAATTCGGGCAATAAACAAACAGCAGTCATATAAATCGCACTAGCTAAAGTTAAACGCGACATCACTGTATCAATATACTCCGCTGTTTGTCTTCCTGGCCTGACACCAGGAATGAAAGCCCCCGACTTCTTCAAATTATCTGCAATTTCCCTGGGATTAAAAATTAAAGCGGTATAGAAAAAACAGAAGAAAATAATAGCCACTGCATAGAACATAACATATAAAGGCTGTCCAGGCGACAATGTCTGGGACAAATCCTTTAACCATGTCATCCCCTCAGCACTACCAAACCAGCCACCCAACGTCGCTGGAAATAAAATAATACTCGAAGCAAAAATAGGCGGAATCACACCTGCCATATTTAACTTGAGCGGCAAATGACTCGTTTGACCAGCGTATAACTTATTCCCAACCTGACGTTTCGCATAATTAACTGTCAATCGCCGCTGACCACGCTCAACAAATACCACAAAAGCTGTCACCAGCAACACAACAGAAAATAACAACAAAACCGTCAATACATGTAACTGACCAGTACGCGCCAACTCCAAAGTACCGCCCATTGCAGAAGGCAAACCAGCAACAATACCTGCAAAAATGATAATCGAAATACCATTACCAATCCCACGCTCAGTCACCTGCTCACCTAACCACATTAGAAACATAGCCCCTGTAACCAGAGTCAAAATAGCAGTCACACGAAAAGCAATACCCGGTTCAATGACCACTTGTTGACTTTCTAAAGCAATTGCCACCCCAGTCGCCTGAAATGTCGCCAAACCTAAAGTACCATAACGAGTATATTGCGTAATTTTTCGTCGCCCTGTCTCCCCTTCCTTTTTCAACTGTTCAAGCGTTGGAGAAACAGCCGTCATCAACTGCATAATAATCGCGGCGGAAATATAAGGCATAATTCCTATAGCAAACACAGAAAAGCGTTCCAATGCACCACCTGAAAACATATTAAACATATCCAAGATAGTACCACGCTGCTGTTCAAACAAAGCCGCCAATTGGACAGGATCAATTCCAGGTACAGGAATAAAAGTACCAATGCGAAAAACAATAATCGCTCCCAGCACAAACAACAACCGTTGCTTTAATTCTGTCAAACGTCCTAATTTGCCAAGTTGTCCTATACCCGCTGCTGTATTAATCGCCACTTTCAGTTACCAGTTATCAATTTAAGGCTTTCGCCTCAAATTCAGTTATCAATTAGAGGCTATTCGAGGTTTGAGTTTTTTTATCGAAAAAACTCAAACCTCGAATGTTTTTCTTCAAAAAATTTTAGCCTCTAAAACAGTACCACCGACAGCCTCTATCGCTAAACGTGCGCCCTTTGTCACTGCTAAACCTTCAACTTTAATGGCCTTCGTCAATTGACCCGAAGCAATGACTTTAGCACGCTTGACTTGTCGCGACACAATATTGGCCGCCTTTAAGGCAACTAAATCGACTGTCTCTTGTCCCACGAGTGCCAGTTCTTGAAGACAGACTTGCGCCGTCAACTTAGCCTTGCGTGAAGCAAAGCCCACTTTAGGCAAACGTCTTTGCAAAGGCATCTGTCCGCCTTCAAAACCGACCTTATGAAAACCACCAGAACGAGAACGTTGACCCTTATGTCCTCGCCCACAGGTTTTTCCAGAACCAGAGCCAATACCACGTCCGACACGTTTCAAAGACTTCTTTGCACCTTTAGCAGGTTTTAAAGTATTTAAATACATGCTAAACTTCTTCCACTTTTAAAAGATAGGTCACCTTTCTAATCATTCCACGAATTGCTGGCGTATCCTCAAGCTCAACGGAATGATGTCGCCGCCGTAAACCCAATCCAGTCAGACAAGCTTTATGTCCCGGCTGACGACCAAAACGGCTACCTATCTGTGTCACCTTAAGCCTCTTTTTCACGATAAATTAACCTAAAAAGACTACAAAATTTCTTCCACAGACTTGCCACGTTTAGCCGCTATCATAGCAGGATCAGCCATCAAGCTTAACCCTTTAAACATAGCATGCACAACATTTTTACGATTACTACTTCCAATCGTCTTAGCCAGCACATCACGTACACCTAAAACCTCAAAAACGGCACGCATGGCTCCGCCTGCAATAATGCCCGTTCCCTCCGAAGCGGGCTGCATATAAACTTTAGCAGCACCATGTTCTGCTACAATAGAATATTGTAAAGTTGTTCCCTTCAGCGGAAAGTGCTGCAAACTTTTACGGGCAGCTTCCATACCTTTTTGAATGGCCAAAGGCACTTCCCGGGCCTTTCCATAACCAAAGCCAGCACGGCCCTTTCCATCGCCAACCACTGTTAAGGCCGTAAAACTAAAAATACGGCCTCCCTTTACCACCTTAGCTACCCGGTTAACAGTCACCAGCTTCTCTATTAAATCATCACTACTTTTAGAACGTTGGTTATCGTGATTTGCCATAAAATAATTGATTCAAAACTGTAATCCATTTTCGCGGGCGGCATCAGCCAGAGCCTTAACACGCCCATGAAACTTAAAACCAGAACGATCAAAGGCCACTTTTGTCACACCAACTGACTTAGCACGCTCTGCAATCGCCTTACCCACATCGGTCGCGGCACTCTTATTACCCCCAGAACCGCCTACTAAATCTGGCTTTAACGCCTTGTCCAAACTGGACGCACTAGCAAGCACACCTGAACCACTTGGCGCAATAAGCTGTGCATAAATATGCCGAGGCGTTTTATGCACACATAACCGATACACACCTAACCTCTTAATAATTGCGCGAGCGCGACTAGCCCGGCGCAAACGAGCCGATTTCTTATCCATTTAAATTGTGAATGGTGTTCTTTGAAAAAAAACAGTTAATAAAGTTCACTTCTTCTTAGCTTCTTTTATAACAACCACCTCGTCTGCATACCTCACTCCCTTTCCCTTATAAGGTTCTGGTTTCCGATACGCACGAATATCAGCTGCAACTTGTCCCACTCGCTGTTTATCTATACCCTTAATAACAATACTCGTCTGACTCGGTATCTCAATCGTAATATCATCGGGAATCTTAAAACGCACAGGATGAGAATAACCCAAAGTAAGAATAAGCCACTTATTCTCCTCCTGTACACGATATCCAACCCCCACCAAACTCAACTTCTTTTCAAATCCCTGCATAACGCCTTGCACCATATTACTTACCAAAGCGCGTATCGTACCTGCCAAAGCAGAAGCCTTCTTAGAAGGAATACGCGGTGCAAAGCTCAACACATTATCCATCAACTTAACATCAACCAATTCAGGAAAAGGACAAGTCGCTACTCCCTGACTGCCCTTAACTTTAATCGTCTGACCGCCCACTTCAACATCAAGTCCTTTAGGAATCAAAACTGGACTTTTAGCAATTCTTGACATATCTACACCCACGCACAACCATAAATATGGCCATCAACGTCAATTCTATGAAACAAAACACAATACCTCGCCACCATGACCCTCAATACGAGCCATCCGATCACTCATCAATCCCCTAGAAGTGGAAACAATAGCCACACCCAAACCACCTAGCACACGAGGCAACTCATCCTTAGCCTTATAAACTCGCAAACCAGGCCGACTTACCCGTTCCAATTTTGAAATAACAGGCTTATCCTGATAATATTTCAAAGTGATCGTCAGCAAAGCCTTAACATCTCCATCTATGCTATAATCCGCAATATAACCCTCATCCTTTAAAACCTTGACAACAGCTGTTTTCAACTTAGAAACAGGCATAGACACCTGTTGCTTGCGAACAGCTTGACCATTACGAATGCGTGTCAACAGATCAGCAATTGGATCAGACATACTCATAAGCAAAACCTCAACACTACCAACTCGACTTAACTAAACCAGGAATAAAACCCTGCATCGCCGCCTCACGCAATTTATTACGGCCTAAACCAAACCGCCTATAATACCCATGAGGACGACCTGTCAACTGACAACGATTACGCAATCGACATGGACT
Organism: Thiomargarita sp.; assembly: GCA_023143415.1. Taxonomy (GTDB): domain Bacteria; phylum Pseudomonadota; class Gammaproteobacteria; order Beggiatoales; family Beggiatoaceae; genus QNES01. The sequence continues at coordinate 11,428 of JAGLHR010000870.1, forward strand.
CGCATCACGGGGTAAAGACTGCAACTGATGTCTCGCAGTATCGCGTTCCCCCTCACTCGTACTCACATCACACAAAATCTGCTTCAAAGCTGCCCTTTTAGCGGCATACTTTTTAACCATCCGTAAACGCTTAACTTCCCGATTAATGACCGACAATTTAGCCATCTTTCCTCCTTAAAGGAAAATTAAATGCAGACAACAACGCACCACCTTCCTCATCAGACCGTGCTGTGGTACTAATCGTTATATCCATCCCACGCAACGCATCAATCTTATCATAATCAATCTCAGGGAAAATAATCTGCTCGCGGATACCTAAACTATAATTACCTCGCCCATCGAAAGCCTTTACACTAAAACCACGAAAATCTCGAATGCGTGGTATCGCAATATTGATTAAACGATCAAGAAACTCATACATACGTTCTCGCCGCAAATTCACTTTACAACCAATAGGCCAGCCTTCACGAATCTTAAAATTAGAAATCGACTTACGCGCCTTAGTCACCACAGGTTTTTGACCCGCAATTGCCGTCATATCTGCCACAGCACGTTCTATCACCTTCTTATCGCCAACTGCTTCACCTAATCCCATATTCAATGTGATTTGCGTCACTTTAGGCACCTGCATAATGCTTTTATAGCCAAATTGCTGCCTCAACTCTGGTACCACTTTCTCCTGATAAAATGCTTGTAATCTCGCCATTATAACTAATAATCCGTAATAACTTCGCCATTCGACTTAAAATAGCGCACCTTTGTTCCATCCTCTAAAAACTTAAAACCTACCCTATCAGGCGCTGCTGTGCTTGGATTTAAAAGTGCTATATTAGATATAGAAATCGGCATTTCTTTATCAACAATACCGCCGGGTGTATTTTGGACAGGATTGCCTCGCGTATGACGTTTTACCAAATTGACATTTTCTACGACAACGCGATCCTTTCCACGATAGCGAATGACACGACCACGCGCTGCTTTATCCTTTCCGGCTATCACGACGATCTCATCGCCTATTTTAATTCTACGCATAACTTAACTATAAACTATAATCAATTCGAGGTTTCCGCTTCAAAAAACGTCAACCTCGAATATGAAATATTTTCTAATTACTTTTAATCTTTAAAGAACTTCAGGTGCCAATGATATTATTCTCATAAAACGTTCTGTTCTTAACTCACGGGTTACTGGCCCAAAAATACGAGTACCAATAGGTTGAAGTTGATTGTTCAGCAATACAACAGCATTTCCATCAAAGCGAATCACAGAACCATCAGCACGCCTAACACCCTTACGTGTTCTCACTACCACAGCCTGATAAACTTCACCCTTCTTTACCTTACTATGTGGAATCGCTTCTTTAATGCTCACCTTGATAATGTCACCAATACCCGCATAGCGGCGATGCGATCCTCCCAACACCTTGATACATTTCAACTGTTTCGCGCCACTATTATCAGCCGCGACTAACCTCGACTGCATTTGAATCATCTAATTTACTCCCTGTACTAAGTGACTGATCGTGTCACCACACTCTGTAAACGCCAAGATTTCGTTTTAGACAAAGGGCGACACTGTGAAATCTCTACAATATCACCTATCCGACAAAGATTATCTTCATCATGAACATGCAGCTTTGTTGAACGCCTGATATATTTTCCATATTTAGGATGTTTAACCTTGCGTTCAATTAATACAGTCATTGTTTTGTGCATCTTATCGCTGACCACACGTCCTGTCAGGGTTCGTGTTTTACTCCCTTGGCCTAAAGACTGCTCCTCAACCATGCAATGCTACCTTTTTCTCTTTAAGAATTGTTTTAATTCGTGCAATATCACGTCGAACACTTTTCAATTGGGTATGCCTACTTAATTGCTCATTCACCTTTTGCATACGCAAATTAAAATGCTCACGTAATAAATCAAGTAGCTCTTTATATAATTCTTCAGTGCTTTTCACTCGAAGTTCACTTGCTTTCATCATATGACCGTCCGATTGACAAAAGTCGTGGGGACAGATAACTTTGCTGAAGCCAAACGAAAAGCGTCACGAGCAATTTCCTCAGAAACGCCTTCAATTTCATAAAGCATCCGACCCGGTTGAATTAAAGCCACCCAATACTCAACGTTTCCTTTACCTTTTCCCATACGGACTTCTAGCGGTTTTTTACTAATTGGTTTGTCGGGGAATATCCGAATCCACAATTTCCCCCCTCGTTTAACGTGACGAGAAATGGTACGTCGTGCGGCCTCAATTTGACGCGCAGTAATACGCCCATGTCCAGTCGCTTTTAAACCAAACTCACCAAAACTGACCTTATTTCCGCGCATGGCCGAACCTCGGTTACGGCCCTTCTGTTGCTTCCTGAATTTGGTACGTTTAGGTTGTAACATCACTTACTGTCCTTAAAAAACGGCATCAAAATTAATAGACTTGTCCTTTAATAAGCGTACTTGAAAATACTAAATATAAAAATTATATCAATCAATAACTTAGCTTATTAATCAAGTATAATAAAAATTAACAATTAATTTTGTTTACCAATAATCTCACCTTTAAAAATCCAGACTTTCACCCCAATCACCCCATAAGTGGTGTGGGCTTCAGCAAGCCCATAGTCAATATCGGCACGTAAAGTATGTAAGGGTACACGACCCTCCCGATACCATTCTGTCCGTGCAATCTCTGCACCGCTTAATCGCCCACTGACATTGATACGAATTCCCTGTGCTCCTAAACGCATCGCATTAGCCACCGCACGCTTCATAGCCCGCCTAAACATTATTCGACGTTCTAATTGCTGCGCCACATTCGCTGCGACCAAATAGGCATCTACTTCTGGCTTGCGAATTTCCTCGACATTGATATGTACAGGAATGCCCATCATTTCAGCAACTTGAGTTCGCAACTTATCAATATCTTCACCTTTTTTACCAATAACAATACCAGGACGAGCGGTATGAATAATAATCCGCGCATTGCGTGCTGGCCTTTCAATACGCACTTCGCTAACGGAAGCTTGTGCCAGCTTCTTTTTTATGAAGTCTCGTACCTTCAAATCGGTGTTGAGATAATTTGCATAGTCTTTGTTACTGGCATACCATTTAGATGACCAATCTTTGATAATACCTAAGCGAATACCCGTCGGATGTACTTTTTGACCCATAACTTTTCCCTTAAACGTCAGAAACCGTCACAGCAATATGACTGGTGCGTTTCAAAATTCGATTACCCCGACCTTTCGCGCGGGCACGCATACGTTTTAGGGTTGGTCCCTCATTCACGTAGAGAGCTGAAACGTGCAACTCGTCAACATCTGCCCCTTCATTATTTTCTGCATTAGCAATGGCAGAATCCAAGGTTTTTTTAAGAAAAAGGGCGGCACGTTGTTTACTAAATTTCAATAGATTAAGTGCCTGTTCAACGGGCAATCCACGAATCTGATCAGCCACTAACCTGCACTTTTGTGGAGAAATACGCGCATATTTATGTGTGCTAGAGACTTCCATATTTTTCAGTTTTCAGTTTTCATTTTGTTTTCTTTCCTCCTGTTTGATGGCCTCGGAAAGTTCGTGTTATGGCAAACTCACCTAACTTATGTCCAACCATATTTTCTGTCATAAAGACGGGCATAAATTGTCGCCCATTATGAATTGCTATGGTTAGCCCTACCATTTCAGGAATAATCATTGAACGGCGTGACCATGTCTTTATAGGACGTTTGCTTTTGGTCGCCACTGCGTTTTCAACTTTTTTTAATAAATGAAGGTCAATAAAAGGCCCTTTTTTAATGGAACGTGGCATAATTCGTTTGTCTTTATTGTCAAATCGCTTAGAAATAGCAATTTTATTGATGCAAATTAAGAGTTAAAATTTTGCATCGTGAGCCTCTTGCAAAACTCTGTGTTCATATTTCAAAAAATTTCAACTTTCAAAAAAATCTTAATTCGTCTTAAAGTTTTGCTACCCTCAACTTGCATTGCATTTATAAAAATCTATATTATCATGCTAACGCCGCCGACGTACAATCATATTACTTGTGCGTTTATTATGACGAGTCTTAGCACCCTTTGTCGGAAATCCCCATGGCGTTACGGGATGTCTGCCTCCAGAACTACGTCCTTCACCACCACCATGCGGATGATCGACTGGATTCATTGCTACCCCGCGAACGGTGGGTCGTCGTCCACGCCATCGCGCAGCACCCGCTTTCCCCAAAGAACTAATACTATGTTCAACATTACCCACTTCACCCAGAGTCGCACGACATTCCGTTAATACTTTCCGGATTTCTCCTGATCGTAATCGTAAAGTCGCGTATGAGCCTTCACGGGCAATTAATTGTGCAGATGCCCCTGCGCTCCGTGCCAATTGCCCTCCCTTTCCTGGTTTTAATTCAACACAATGCACCAGGCTTCCCATCGGGACATATCGCAACGGCATACTGTTGCCATGCTTGATAGGGACATGAAGGCCAGAAATAATAGAATCCCCGACTTTCAGACCTTTAGGCATAAGAATATAACGACGTTCTCCATCAGCATATAAAATTAAAGCAATCTGGGCACTACGATTAGGATCATATTCAATGCGTTCGACTTTAGCAGTTATTCCATCCTTTTTGCGTTTAAAGTCAACCATTCGATAATGTTGCTTATGACCTCCACCTTGGTGACGTACAGTGATTCGTCCCCGATTATTACGTCCGCCATTTTTAGTCTTTTTATCCAATAACGGTTTATAAGGGGAACCTTTATGCAGTTGGGAAGTACTCACCTTCACCACAAAGCGTCTTCCCGCAGATGTTGGTTTTGCTTTAATAAGTGCCATGTTTATATCCTTTATCTTGGAAAGGCTTAATCTGATCTGAAGTTAATATCATAGCCAGGTTGTAGGCCGACATAAGCTTTTTTCCAATGGGCTCGTTTTCCGTGAATACGTCCAAAATTTTTGCGCTTGCCCTTTATGTTTGTTGTCCGTACTTTTTCAACTTTGACATTAAATAAAAATTCAACCGCTTGTTTAATTTCGAGCTTTGTTGCCTTTGGTCGCACTTCAAATACAATTTGCCTATGATAATCAGCCACCCTCAAGGCTTTTTCAGAAACATGAGGCGCAACTAACACTTGCATTAAACTGGCTGGTTTCATGCCAAACTCCCCTCTAACTTTTTAAGGGCCTTGAGTGTGATCAACACTTTTTCAAAGCCAATTAAACTGACAGGATTTAGGTTTTTTATCTCTTTCACTTCTACTTTATGCAGATTACGTGCGGCTAATTTTAAGTTGTCATCACTATTTTCCGTGACAATGAGCACATCATCAAGATGAAATGCCTTTAATTGCGCAACTAAGTCTCGGGTTTTTGGATTTTCAAGGGTGAACTCTTCAATGACTAAAATACGCGCTTGCTTTACTAATTCTGATAATATTGAGCGCAAGGCGGTCTGATACATTTTCTTATTTATTTTTTGCGAATGATCAGATGGCTTTGCCGCAAAAGTAACACCACCGCCTCGCCACAAGGGACTTTTTATTGTTCCTGCTCGTGCGCGACCCGTACCTTTTTGCCGCCAAGGTTTACTCCCACTACCTTTGACTTGTGCACGGTTTTTTTGTGCTCGTGTACCCGTCCGTCCTCCAGCTAAATAAGCGGTAACCGCCTGATGAATCAAAGACTCATTAAAAGGTGCAGCAAATACCCTCTCTGATATGCTTATAACCCCCACAGATTCGGCGGTCTTTGTTTGTAGGCTCAGTTCCATTATTTAATCCTAAATCAATCTTTAGCAATAACTCATTTTTAATGCTTATTTAATGCTTACTGTTGTTAGTCTTTTTTGCCGGTTGTACAATGACATCACAACCTGGCGCACCAGGTATGGCACCTTTGATAAGCAATAAATGTTTTTGTGTATCCACTCGGATAACGTCAAGATTTTGCATCGTGCAACGAACATGACCTTTCTGTCCGGCCATTTTTTTACCCTTAAAAACTCGCCCAGGCGTTTGATTTTGACCTATCGAACCTGCAGCGCGATGTGACAGTGAATTTCCATGAGTCGCATCTTGTGTTTTAAAGTGATAACGCTTGACTGTTCCAGTAAAACCTTTTCCTTTTGTTACGCCAATTACATCAACTTTTTGACCCTCTTTAAATCGATCAACTTTGAGTTCATGGCCAACTTGAAAAGGTTGATCATCTTCTAAACGAAATTCCCAAAAACCCCGCCCGGCTTCTACACTCGCTTTAGCTAAATGCCCACTTTCAGGCTTATTAACACGATTAGCACGACGGTTGCCACAGGTCACTTGAATGGCACGATATCCCTCTTTTTCTATTTGCTTTAACTGAGTCACCCGATTGGGAGGTGCTTCAATGACGCTCACGGGGATTGATTGCCCATTTTCTGTGAATATTCGAGTCATTCCTCTTTTTTGACCAACTATTCCAACAGCCATTTTTTTTCCTTTTTCTTCTTTCAGTTATCAGTTTAAGGCGAGTTAAAAATATGTAAGCCTCAAAACGAGTTAACAGTCATCAGTTTATCGTTCAGAATTTCGCAGCCAAAGTGATTATAGGGTAACACTTTCTACGCTTGGCTTGATTCTTCCCGTCATTAACCATTAACCATTAACTCTCAGTTCAATTTAATTTGTACGTCAACACCTGCTGCTAAATCCAATTTCATTAATGAATCAACTGTTTTATCTGTCGGATCAATAATGTCTAACAAACGTTTATGAGTACGAATCTCATATTGATCTCGTGCATCTTTATTTACATGCGGTGAAATCAACACTGTAAACTTTTCTTTTCGAGTCGGCAGAGGAATAGGACCTCGTAAATGCGCCCCTGTTCGTCTCGCGGTCTCTACAATTTCACGCGCTGATTGATCTAACAATCTATGGTCAAAGGCTTTTAAGCGAATGCGGATTCTTTGATTAGCCACTGTAAAACTTTCCCATTGTCAAATATTAAGCATTGAGAGTAACTGAGTTTTAAGACTACTCAATGATCTTTGAAACGACACCAGCACCTACTGTCCTGCCCCCTTCACGAATGGCAAAACGCAAGCCTTCTTCCATCGCAATGGGCGAACCCAGTACGACCGTCATTTTGACATTATCCCCAGGCATGACCATCTCTACACCTTCTGGCAATTCACAAGAACCTGTCACATCTGTCGTGCGAAAATAAAATTGAGGGCGATAGCCTTTGAAAAATGGGGTATGCCGTCCTCCCTCATCTTTACTTAGCACATAAACCTCACATTCAAAATGTGTATGTGGCGTAATTGTTCCTGGTTTTGCAAGGACTTGTCCACGTTCAACATCAGTACGCTTAATGCCCCGTAATAGAACGCCAATATTATCGCCTGCCTGCCCAGAGTCAAGCAATTTACGGAACATTTCTACCCCAGTACATGTCGTCTTAGAGGTTTCACGAATTCCAACAATTTCGATTTCTTCGCTTACCTTTACTATGCCACGGTCAACACGACCTGTAACGACAGTTCCCCGTCCAGAAATAGAAAAGACATCTTCTATGGGCATCAAAAACGGTTGATCAATATCGCGCTGCGGTTCTGGAATATAGGCATCCATTTCTTCTATCAATTTATAGATAGAGGACAATCCGATATCACTTGTGTCACCTTCAAGGGCTTTGAGGGCTGAACCGACAATAATAGGAGTATCATCACCTGGAAAATCATAGCTATCTAATAATTCACGGATCTCCAATTCCACCAGTTCGAGCAACTCTTCATCGTCAACTTGATCGGCTTTATTCATATACACTATGATATAAGGCACTCCCACCTGACGCGCCAATAAAATATGTTCACGAGTTTGGGGCATTGGGCCATCAGCCGCAGAGACGACTAAAATCGCGCCATCCATTTGGGCTGCCCCTGTAATCATATTTTTAATATAGTCAGCATGTCCAGGACAATCAACATGGGCATAATGACGATTATCAGATTCATACTCAACGTGAGCCGTTGCAATGGTGATACCACGCGCTTTTTCTTCAGGGGCGTTATCAATTTGGTCATAGGCCTTAAATTCGCCACCGTGTTTTTCCGCCATACATTTAGTCATAGCGGCTGTTAAGGTCGTCTTACCGTGATCGACATGACCTATTGTACCGACATTGACATGCGGTTTGCTGCGTTCAAATTTTTCTTTAGACATGTTATCAATTATCAGTGTTCGAGGTTCAAGTTTTTTTGAGGAAAAACTTGAACCTTGAAAGTTATCAGTGTCCAGTTATGATTAACCATTTCGAGGTTTAAGTTTTTTGACAAAAAACTTAAACCTCGAAACAATTAACAATTATGACAGATTTTTCTTAATCACAGCCTCAGCAATACTACTAGGGGCTTCATGGTATTTTGCAAATTGCATGGTATAGCTTGCACGTCCTTGCGTCAGTGACCGTAAGTCCGTCGCATAACCAAACATTTCCCCAAGTGGTACTTCGGCCTGAATCACTTTACCTGTTGGCAATTCATCCATCCCTTGTAAAATACCCCGACGGCGATTCAAATCGCCCATGACATCTCCCATGTAATCCTCTGGTGTCACGATTTCCACTGCCATAACAGGTTCAAGCAAAACAGGTGATGCTTTTTTAGCCCCTTCTTTAAACGCTTGAGAACCTGCGATCTTAAATGCCATTTCACTGGAGTCAACATCATGGAATGAGCCATCATATAAGGTGACAGAGACATCAACAACGGGATAGCCGGCCAAAACGCCATTTTGCATCGCCTCGGCCACACCCTTGTTAACGGCTGGAATATACTCTTTTGGTACATCTCCTCCCGTGATCTTATTGACAAACTGATAGTCTGAACCCGGTTCTAATGGTTCAAGCTTTAACCAAACATGCCCATATTGACCACGCCCACCTGATTGACGTATGAACTTTCCTTCGATTTCAACAGGTTTACGGATGGTTTCTCGATAAGCCACCTGTGGTGCACCGACATTGGCATCCACATTAAACTCTCGGCGCATACGATCCACAAGAACATCCAAATGCAATTCACCCATGCCAGAAATAATGGTTTGCCCGGTTTCTTCATCTGTGTGTACCTGAAATGACGGGTCCTCAGCAGCGAGTTTGGACAGTGAAACGCCCATTTTCTCCTGATCTACCTGCGTTTTTGGCTCAACTGCCACAGAAATGACAGGGGTTGGAAATTCCATTTTTTCCAATGTAATCAAGTGGTTTTTATCACAAAGCGTTTCCCCTGTGGTGACAGATTTTAACCCAACAACGGCTGCAATATCACCCGCCCGAACTTCCCTTATTTCTTCACGGGAATTGGCATGCATTAGTAAAATGCGGCCCAACCGTTCTCGTTTCCGTTTTATAGGATTAAAAACAGAATCGCCTGAATTTAATACCCCTGAATAAACACGGAAAAATGTTAAAGAACCCACAAAGGGATCGGTTGCCACTTTAAAAGCTAAAGCGGCAAAAGGCTCTTCATCACTTGGCGCACGAGTTGCTTCTGTTTGCTGTGGATCATCAAGAGTACCACGAACAGGTGGCACATCTGTTGGTGCCGGTAAATATTCAATAACAGCATCCAACATGGCTTGCACGCCTTTATTTTTAAAGGCTGAACCACAAATAGTCGGTATAACTTCATTGGCTAATGTACGTGAACGGATACCTTGGCGTATTTCTTCTTCAGTTAATTCACCTTCTTCAAGATATTTCTCCATTAAGGTGTCATTAGCTTCAGCCGCGATTTCGACCAAATTTTCCCGCCATTTATCGCATTCAGATTGCATGGAATCTGGAATCTCATCTATAGAGAAACGTACACCAGAGGTCGCCTCATCCCAATAAATGGCCTTCATCTTAACCAGATCAACAATGCCTTCAAATTTGTCCTCTGCCCCAATAGGAAGCTGCAAAACCGCCGTCTGAACAGCAAGACGTTTATTAATTTGAGAAACTACCCGCAAAAAATCGGCACCCGCCCGATCCATTTTATTAATGAAGGCGATACGAGGCACACCGTATTTATTGGCTTGTCGCCAAACCGTTTCCGATTGAGGCTCTACACCACCCACCGCACAAAAGACGGCACACGCGCCATCAAGCACACGCAATGAACGTTCAACTTCAATGGTGAAATCAACGTGACCTGGTGTATCAATAATATTGATACGATGTTCTGGATATTGTTGTCCCATGCCATTCCAAAAACAAGTCGTTGCTGCTGAGGTAATGGTAATACCCCGTTCTTGTTCTTGTGGCATCCAATCCATCGTGGCTGCACCGTCATGCACTTCGCCCATTTTATGCGAAACGCCGGTGTAATAGAGAATGCGTTCAGTCGTTGTTGTTTTGCCCGCATCAATATGCGCCATAATTCCAATATTACGGTAGTGCTCAATGGGTGTCTTACGTGCCATATTCAGTTATCAGTTATCAAGTTATCAGTTCTACACAATGTGTTAGAGGCTAAAGTTTTTTGAAGAAAAACTTTAGCCTCTAAATCAGTTGTCAAAAACCCTTTTTAGTGACCAGTGATCAATGATCATTGATCATTGATCATTGATAACTGATCACTGAAGATCACCAGCGGAAATGTGAAAATGCTTTGTTGGCTTCGGCCATACGATGCACATCTTCACGTTTTTTAATCGCTGTTCCCTTTTTTTCGTTTGCATCAAGAATTTCACCAGCCAAACGCAGTCCCATCGTTTTTTCACCCCGTTTTCGAGCTGAATCGACCAGCCAGCGCATGGCTAATGTTGTTCTACGAGCAGGGCGGACTTCTATGGGTACTTGATAAGTCGAACCGCCCACTCGCCGAGATTTGACTTCTACTACTGGGCGAACATGATCTAAGGCTTTGCCAAAAACATCCAAAGCTTCAACCTTTGTTTTTTGTGCAACACGATCCAAGGCACCATAGACGATACGTTCCGCCACAGACTTTTTGCCATTTTTCATGAGCATATTGATGAATTTTGCGACGGTTTCATCTCCATACTTTGGATCGGGTAAAATGGCTCGCTTTGCAATAATTCTTCTTCTTGGCATTTTAAGTTTCCAATTAAATTGAATTTTTAATTTAATCTTTAAGTCTTAGGTCTTTTCGCACCGTATTTAGAACGACCTTGATGTCTTTCATTAACCCCAGATGTGTCTAGTGAACCACGTACTGTATGATAACGGACACCAGGCAAATCTTTTACACGCCCCCCTCTGAGTAACACGACAGAGTGTTCTTGCAAGTTATGCCCTTCGCCACCAATATAAGTGGTCACTTCCATGCCATTAGTGAGACGCACACGCGCAACTTTACGCATAGCAGAATTTGGCTTTTTGGGAGTCGTCGTATAGACACGGGTACATACGCCACGTTTTTGTGGACAGCTTTCTAATGCTGGTGTTGTACTCTTACTCTTTTGTCGTTTACGCGGTTTTCGCACCAACTGGTTAATTGTTGCCATAATTGCTCTTGCCGGTTAATCTGGGGACTTTCAATGTGCTCAAGGCTAAATGAGGAGAGAAAAGTTCGTCACAACACAACGTCCCTGTTAATAAAAAAAGCTGGCCACTGCCAGCTTCTAAAAATGCGAAGTCCTATTATCGAAATTCGCTTCAATGTTAATGTTTTTTGAAGAAAAACATTTAACATAAAGTTTGTTCATTGAATAAAAATGGCGCGCCCGGAGAGATTCGAACTCCCGACCCCCTAGTTCGTAGCCAGGTACTCTATCCAACTGAGCTACGGGCGCATATTCTGTGGCGGAGAGAGAGGGATTCGAACCCTCGATGGGCTTTTAACCCATACTCCCTTAGCAGGGGAGCGCCTTCAGCCACTCGGCCATCTCTCCAAAATTTTTACTCAGGTGATATGTTTGATTATCACTTGGGAGTGCATTATATACCTAATGAAAAAAAAATACAAATTTATTGATCTGGACACGCTTTTTCTTGAAATGGTGTTTAAGCTTTTAAATATTAATTTAAGTTAATTCAATTATTTAATAAAAATATGGCTATAAAGTGGTTGAATTTTTCATATATATAATATATAATAATTATTATTATAAAATAATCACTATTCAAAAAAATAATTAATTTTCAACTAACATTTATTGTTATTGTTTTTTAATTAGGAATAAAAATTTAATAAAACACAAAACTAAACCTTGGCTTTAAAAGTTTTGGAAGTTATTAAAGTCTCATTCCTTTCTAAATTTGTTTCACTTTCGAGGTTTTAAGTTTTTCTCCAAAAAATCGAAAAGCATTTGCGTTTTAAAAAATTACATCATAAAATAATAATTTTAGCCGCTGAAAAATAAATTTGATTAAAAATCAATAATTTATATATTTAAGAATTCAAAGAGAAATCGTTGTAAAGCTAAACAACATCAAAAACTTGATAGTCAAGTTAAAACATTTTGTTTGATTAAATTAAATGCGCTTTTGGCTGGAATTGAAATTAATGATTTTCTAAAGACTCAAAGCGTTTAAAAAAATAGTATTTAAGTGTTCGAGGTTAAAGTGTTTTTCAAAAAACTAAAACCTCGAATATCATTTTCACTTTTGTGTTGGAGGTTAAAGTTTTTTGAAAAAAAAACTTTAACCTCGAATCGACTCTCGAAAGTACCAATATAAAGGAATAACTGAACAATGTCTGCAAAAACTCTCTACGATAAATTATGGGATGCCCATGTTGTGTTGGTTAATGAAAACGGGGGCAGCTTACTTTATATTGATCGTCATCTTATTCATGAAGTGACTTCACCCCAAGCATTTGAAGGGTTACGTCTTTCCAATCGACCGCCGTGGCGCGTTCAAGCCAATTTTGCTGTGCCTGATCATAATGTGCCTACAACTGCCCGTGATGGTGGTGTCGCGGCTATTGCTGATCCTGTATCGCGTTTGCAGGTTGAAACTTTAGATAAAAATTGCCGTGATTATGGTTTGAAAGAATTTACTATGAATGATCCACACCAGGGTGTTGTACATATAGTCGGTTCTGAGCAAGGTATAACTTTGCCTGGTATAACTATTGTGTGTGGGGATTCGCATACTTCAACACATGGTGCTTTTGGGGCGTTAGCTTTTGGTATTGGTACTTCTGAAGTGGAACATGTTTTAGCGACACAATGTTTGATGCAGAATAAATCTAAAAATATGCTGATTAGTGTCGATGGTGATGTTGAAGCTGGTATCACGGCTAAGGATATTATCCTTTATATTATTGGTCAAATTGGTACGGCAGGTGGTACTGGCTATGCGATTGAATTTGGGGGTTCTGCAATACAGGCTTTGTCTATGGAGGGACGGATGACTGTCTGTAATATGGCTATTGAAGCTGGAGCGCGGGCGGGGTTGATTGCTGTGGATGATAAAACTTTGGAGTATGTGCGTGAACGCCCTTTTGCTCCGAGGAGTGAGCAGTGGGGGCAAGCAGAGGCTGCTTGGCGCGATTTACAGAGTGATGCTGATGCTAAATTTGATAGTGTTATCCATATTGATGCGAGTCTCATTAAACCACAAGTGACGTGGGGGACTTCGCCAGAAATGGTGTGTTCTGTTGATGCGATTGTTCCTAATCCAGATGATGTGGTGGCGACTAAGGCTGAAGGTATGCGCCGCGCCATTGCGTATATGGATTTAAAGGCGGGTATGTCTATTACTGATATTTGCCTTGATAAGATTTTTATCGGTTCTTGTACGAATTCGCGTATTGAAGATTTACGTGTTGCGGCGCAAGTGGTTAAAGGTCATCATGTCGCGCCTTCTATTAAACTGGCGTTAGTTGTCCCTGGCTCTGGTTTGATTAAAGCACAAGCAGAGCAGGAGGGGTTGGATAAAATTTTTATAGAGGCTGGATTTGAATGGCGACTCCCTGGTTGTTCTATGTGTTTGGCTATGAATGCTGATCGTTTATCGCCTGGTGAACGGTGTGCTTCAACTTCTAACCGTAATTTTGAGGGCCGTCAAGGACAAGGGGGACGTACCCATTTAGTTAGCCCAACGATGGCAGCTGCAGCCGCTATTGCAGGGCATTTTGTTGATGTTCGTTCATCTTGATGATCACGTTTTTTATAAATCATTGATTTTAAAAGAAATATAATTTAACTGGAAAACATATTAAAAATCAATAAGTTACATTACATTCAAAAATTGATTGCCTGTTCTAGTTTGTGTCCAAAGCTAAAGCGTTGTACTCCAAAAAACGAGAACATCAAGTGCAAAGTCAAATAACATCAATTCGAGGCTAAAGTTTTTTGAATTCGATTCGAGGCTAAAGTTTTTTTACAGAAAAAACTTGAACCTCGAATTGAGTTTTTTCTTCAAAAAACCATTGGTATAGACAATTACCATCATATCAACAAATTACCAACTGCGGTGCGAAAAGATGCTTGGGATATTTATGAGCTACTTATCGATCCATCTCACTGTGCTTATCCCTTTGATAATGTTGATGTATTAATGAACCTATCCCACTATTTAAAAATGCGGAACCATGAATAAAAATCGTTTGGTTTTTAACCAAAAAACGAGGGTTAAGCTAAGCGATTTTTTCAAAAAATCGGATTTCTAAGCTCAAAAATGAATAGTGGGATAGGTTCATGAATGATAAAGCGACTAAAGTGGGAATAACCTCGGCATTTAATAACCTCGCGCAACTATACAATCCCTGTCGTTTTGCAATCAATTTTTGGTTAGTGTTTGTTCTCCAACTAGGGATTTTTCGTCGAATCAAATAGATCATTTTTTTACCAAAGTTATTAGCGAAATAAGTGCCTCTGGAAATTGTACCTTGATGATTTTTAAGCCGGCTTGAGTTGCCAATTCTGTTAATTCTGACAATGTTCTTTCTCGACTCCCTAATAAATTTAATAAATGAAAGCTCACAGTAATACCTTTATCTTTGATTGGATCTTCAGGGAGTAGCGTTTCAAATAGATAAAGCATCGCATATTGAGTCATATTTTTAGCAACTTGTGCGAGCAAAGCAACCACTTTTTGATCATTCCAATCATGAATAATTCTGCTCATGAAAAAAATATCAGCGTCAATTTGCCAATCTGAGAAAAAATCAGTTTCAATAAATCTGATGTTTTTGTCTTGAATATAACCATATCTATCTAAAAT
>JAGLHR010000871.1 GCA_023143415.1 Thiomargarita sp.
ACGAAAATATTCATCGGGCAAATCCCTTGTGGTTGCCCTGATTATGTCGTAGGGGCAATCCCTTGTGGTTGCCCTGAGTCGTTGCCATTCCTTAACGCAATTCACTCAATAACGAGGCTATCATGTTTTCCGCTTGTCCAAGATAGCCGCCTCCAAATAAATTCAAGTGATTGAGAATATGATAGAGGTTGTATAAGACTTTGCGCGTTGAATAGCCGGAATCAAGGGGCCATGTTTCTTGATAGGCATCGTAAAAACGCTTGGGAAAACCGCCAAAGAGTTCTGTCATCGCTATGTCAGCTTCGCGGTCTCCATAATAAACGGCTGGATCATAAATGACGGGACCTTCTGTGGTAATGGCATAGTTGCCAGACCATAAATCGCCATGTAATAACGAGGGTTGTGGTTGATAATCGGTAAAAAAATGGCCGATTTCAGCGATTAATCGTTCTCCATTGTTTTGTAGTTTTTTACCGCTATAGGGTGCGGCTAATTTTAATTGAAAGCCAAGTCGGTATTTTTGCAAAAATGTCACCCAGTCATTTTCTTGGGTGTTCACTTGTGGCGTTGATCCAATGTAGTTGTCACGATGCCAGCCAAATTTTGGGCGTGTTTCTTGATGTAGTCTGGCTAATTGTTGCCCTAACTCTGAACTGGTTGAATGATTTTCACCTTGCCGGTTTAGGTATTCCATGACTAAATAGGCTTGATTATCCGTAGTTCCCCAACAGAGCGGTTTTGGTACTTTGACAGCAGCCGGTTTTCTCAATTCTTTCAATCCGTCGGCTTCAGCGGCAAACATGTCTTGGTATTGGGCAGTATTGATTTTGACAAAATAGTTTTGATTGTTGCCCTCAAGGTGATAAGTATTATTAATACATCCACCTGCAATTTTCTGTTGGTTTTGAATTTGAAATGTTTGCTTTGTTGTTTCGCTAATGTGTTTGGCGATGCTTTGCCAATTTGTTGTTTGATGAAACATAAATTAATGGTGAATGGTGAATGGTTTTCTTAAAACTCGTTTCGATCTGAGAAAAGTGAGTCGTGTAGGCAACGTCTTTTTGGTGCAACAGCACTTTTTAATGAGGAAGGTGGGCAAGAAAAGGACTTTGCCCACCCTACATGACTTGAGTCGCCATTTTTTCTAGCCATTCTTGGGACGCTTCACTTTGAAATAATTCATCCCATTGTTTTTCATCATCAGCAAACCGTTCATAATTGCGAATAATCGCCATTAACGCTTCAGCCAGTATGTTTTGTTCAAATAATGGCAATTTATAAGCCCCTTCAAAAGCTTGTTGTAACTGGGTATTCATATTGGTTCCTCATATCAAATCTATATAATTGGTTTTAATCCTGTCAATCCTTTAATTAGTCGTGTCGGGCGTTGCACCGTCTTTTTGGTGCACTTTTTAATGAGGAAGGTGGGCAATAAAAGGACTTTGCCCACCCTACATGACTGCAATTTTCTGTTGGTTTTGAATTTGAAATGTTTGCTTTGTTGTTTCGCTAATGTGTTTGGCGATGCTTTGCCAATTTGTTGTTTGATGAAACATAAATTAATGGTGAATGGTGAATGGTTTTCTTAGAAATCCGATTTTTTTGTTCTGGATCAGTCATGTAGGGTGGGCAAAGTCCTTTTATTGCCCACCTTCCTCATTAAAAAGTGCACCAAAAAGACGTTGCCCACCCTACATGACTGAAGTCAGCAATGATTACTGACGACAGCCACGATAATTTTTTGCAAGCAAGTTTCCTTTTAGGGGAATGGTGGGCAACAAAAAGACGTTGCCCACCCTACCCGGCTGACGACAGCCTTGATAATTTTTTGCAAGCAAGTGTGTGGGTTTTCTTTTAGGGGAATGGTGGGCAACAAAAAGACGTTGCCCACCCTACATGACTACAAGGATTGTATATAAAAAAGGATTAAAAGCCAGACATAACGAAATTCTAATCCTTTCTTATATACAATCCTTGTAGTTCTTTTAAATCCTGTTCAAAAAAAAAATACCAAAATACCCCAAAAAAAATTCAAGCAAAAGACTTTGCCCACCCTACATGACTGGCTGCATCATACAAATGGTACAACGCAGAGCGTTGTTGTCGCCATCATAAAAGTACAACGCAGAGCGTCGAGGAAGGCATTCCCAAACAGAGTTTGGGAACGAGAAACAGTCGAGTTTTAGGGGAATGGTGGGCAATAAAAGGACTTTGCCCACCCTACCTGACTCCGCCTCTGACGGGCCATATATAGTACGGGCCCGTCTCGTTGCCGCCCACGCAGTCGTAGCCGAGGGACACGGTCAACAAAAAGCCTCCGCTACCCCCGCTGTAAGTTGACGACCAGTAGTCGCAGCTCGTCTGCACGCCAGAGAACGCATTACCTTCCGTCCACTGACTCGTACCCGCTGCATTAGAAAGCGCAGGAAAATCATAGCTTTCATCAACCATCGCCTTCCACTCATCAATAGTCGGTAAACGCCACATACCCGATGTCGAACCATCACTTAAACCACATTGTCCATTCGCCAAATTAGCCGCACTTTGCATAACCGTTTTCTGATACTGTCGTCCAAAACAATTCGCATTTTTCAACCATCTCAATCCACTCCAATTATCTGTAACTGTGCCATCGCCATTGTCTGTATAGCGATACGGAGTATAGTCATTCTCATTCAATTCAGCCTCCATTTTATCAGCCAGTGTCCGCAAATATTGAATAGTCTGCTGTCTATTTTCTGGATTTGTGCAGTAGTAAATACCATTAGCAATGTTAGTTGGCATCCACTCCCTGACTTCACTGTCCATACAAGCGTATTTGGCGAGATAAATTGATCTCAAACCATATTGCCACATCTCACTTGGTAAAGTCCCATTGCTGGGGAGCGGTAAACGCCATGCAGGTTGAGTTCCCCAAACATCACCGGTTATCTCGTCACGGTAGTAGTCAATTGGAGCTTCCCATACTGACGGGCTAATAGCCGGAACAGGTAGTGTATTTTCCGCCTTTAAAGGGCCATTTATGACTGAAAAGGCGATTACAACAAACGATATACCCCATTTTTTTGGAGTGGTACGACAAATATAATCAGACATGATATTGTTTCTCAATTAAGTTAACTGATGTGACGCAAAGCGATTCAAGTTTAACCCCTTCTGATTTTTTAAAGCTCGTTTCGAGCAGTAAGAATAAAACGGATTCAATCGACGAGGATTTTCTTTTCAAAAAACATTCTTCTCATCATCAATTCATTGTGTTAACGTTAGATAACGTTTTTTTAAATCCGTTTTATTCTCAAATCCATTCGAGGCTAAAGTTTTTTCTTTAAAAAAAACTTTAGCAAGTGTAGGGTGGGTAGAGCGAGAGCGAAACCCACCATTCCTGATGAACGAAAAGGTGGGTTTCGTCCCTCTACCCACCCTATGCTTGCTGAAGGTATATATATGGAGGCCAATTCTTTAATTTCAAGTCCTTTTTTTGAAAAAATTTTTGAGGGGGTCGATAATGTGACTTTAGTGCATAAGCAAGTAGGGTGGGTAGGAGTGAAACGGAAACCCACCATACCGTTGGAAAATGGTGGGTTTCCAGTTTGTGTTCCTTTCGAGTCGAGCTCGAAACCACCCTACTTTTACTACGCTCGCTTTAGTTTAAAAATTCTCAATTTTTCTCTTTATTTTGGAAACGATAAGGTGTGATATTATACATTTTTCCCTAATCTTGATCAAATTTTTTTTCAACTCGTAAGCCGTATATGTTTGATTGATCAATTGTCTTATGTAGGGTGCATAAGCGATAGCGTCATGCACCATTCATATTTTGACCACGATTTGATGGTTTTTGGTGTATGACGCTTCGCTTATACACCCTACGCGAGCTACGCGAGCTTCCGCTAATTGACCGAAAAATCGCTATATTGACGATGATTAGGGGCTTGAAAACCTAATACAATATCCTCTTTTGGGATCCCTTTTTTGACTAAATCATCAGCTATATCATCTTCTGTGCCATTGTGTTGAATCCAAATTTTGCCATTTTTGATGTCAATATGCAGGAAACAACTATGAATCCATTTTTTGTTATGCCAACCCACATTGACTAATTGGTAATGATCATGTTCAGTATCAAAGATTGATTCGATATCGACTTCTCCACCCCGATAAGAAGGACAATAGTTCCCATATTCCTGAATCAATTGTTTAATGAAAGTGCGATATTGCTCTAACTTATCCATTTGACAATCTCCTGCGTATCTATGTCATAAATGACGAGTTTAAATTGGTATTGCTGAATGACGGTTTTCGGTAATTCACGTTGGAAATAGCTGTTATAGATTTCCAAAGGGACCGCTAAATAGAGTGTATGTTTGAATCCTTCGTTTTCTAACGCAATGCGATAGTTAATAATTTGCCCAACAGTGGTATGAAATTCAGAAGTCAATGAAGCACTTTGAAAACTTTTGACTTCGACAGCGATTTGTTGTTCATCTTTTTCAGCGGCGATTAATTTTTCGGCACCTAAATCAACATATAAGTCAATACCGCCAAATTGGATAGATAAAGGATCGTCTGTGATTTCCCATCCGGCTTTGATTAAAGCATTTTTAACTTGGTTATGATAAATATCTCTTGCTGGCATAGTTGTCTTTTTGCGGAATGCGTTGAGCATTGGTAGCTTAACGCATTAAAAATGAATTAGGGTTGCGGCGCACTTAGTGCCTCTACCACTTTATTAGTTACGAATAGAATCCCGTTCAATATCACAAGAATATCAGGGCAAAAAGCAAGTGTAGGGTGGGTAGAACGAAGTGAAACCCACCACAACCTTATGATTAATCAAATGATCATCATGCCAATTGAGGAGAATAGTGGGTTTTGCTGTCGCTTTACCCATGCGACGCTCCAATGCCATTAAGTTAAGGAAGATTTATTGGAATCCAAACCTTCAGATTTTGATTATGTCGTTTAAAATCAAACGCTTCCAAATCTAAAGGATTCGAGGTTTGAGTTTTTTTTTCAAAAAAACTCAAACCTCGAATGGACTCCAAGACTTAACTTAATGGCAGTGATGCGACGCTCCTATTCTTCACAAAACCTCATTTCGATATTTGAGAGCCACACCAAAGAGAGTGACGACTTAGGCGTTGAAAACGGTATAATAGAAGGTTCCGCAGGGTAATCTTTCAATTGCCCTCACCGTATCGTCATAAGCTGGTAAACATAGCCGCGTCTGACTGGTGCGCAATCCGCTGTGATTAGGTTTTCAAGCCTGTAATTATTATACAGACTTGATAACAAATTGCAAATGTTTTTATAAACAAAATTAAATGACTTTTCGTGTAAAATCAAATAGTTAAAAAGAATTCCAAAGCGTTGAACTCCAAAACGTCCAAAGTAGTAGGGTGGGTAGAGCGAGAGCGAAAACCACCATTCCTTATGAATGAAAAGAACGAAAAGGTGGGTTTCGTCCCTCTACCCACCCTACGCTTGCTGTTGCTCTTTGATGGATTCGAGCAAGACAGTAGTGTATTTGGAAGCCGTTTAATTGTATCATAAAAAAAGGCTGAAGTCAGCAATGATTATTGACGACAGCCTTGAGAATTTTTTGCAAGCAAGTTTTAGGGGAATGCTGTTGCACCAAAAAGACGGTGCAACGGCCTACCCGGCTTAAATAGTATGGTAATTGGCGAAGGTATTGCACACTCTAGCCGGCTATTAATGATCATCGTAATGCCCATCAATAGAGTAGATATAGATATAATCCTCATCAAAACGGTAGATTAATCTCTCTTTTTCTGATAATCGACGCGAATACATTTCTGATAAATTATGTTTCAATCGTTCTGGTTTTCCCAAACCTTGGCTTGGATCATCACTGCGTCGCATTTCTTTAAGGATGTCACACAGTTTTTTATGCTGCTTTTTATTACTTCTTCTCAATTCTTCATAATCTTCCCATGAATTGTCTTCAAAAACTAAACGCCGCATAATATTTTAGTCTCCAGTATCAAAACCTAATTGTTCGTCAGTTGGTATAAAATTTTTACCTTGACGATAATTTTCTTCTGCCAGTGCTATTTTTTTCATCAACTCTGGATTGTTTAAGACATACTGAGTTTCTAATTCACTTCTCAAATCAGGAGATAACTTATCCCACTGTGCATCAGTATAATCTTCAGTCGGGTTAATCATATACGTTGAAACAATTTCCCCTTGATTTCGCTTTGCAGAAGTGACGTGCTGTTGTTTTACACGAGTTTTCCCCAATGTCTCAAAAATTCGTATGAGTACCTGTGGATTTTGTAGAAAAAAATGATTAAAAGCAGTTTGAATCTCATGGGGATTGAGATAAGTGGTGTTCACGTTCTTTGGTGCTTCTATTTTTACACAAAATGTGTTCATTTTTCGGCCTCTTTTTTAAAACGCTAATTTTGTTTTTACACCAGTTTGGTGGGTTTCTACGCTCGCTTACAACGCGGAGCGTTGTTTCAGTCTTTCCTAAACAGAGTTTGGGAAAGAGAAAAAAAACGTCCAAAGCTGAAGCGTTGAACTCCAAAAAACGTCCAAAGCTGAAGCGTTGAACTCCAAAAAACGTCCAAAGCTGAAGCTTTGGATTCCAACTTGTAAGCCGTATATGTTTGATTGATAAATTGTCTTATGTAGGGTGCATAAGCGATAGCGTCATGCACCATTCATATTTTGACCATGATTTTATGGTTTTTGGTGTATGACGCTTCGCTTATACACCCTACGCGAGCTTGATGTCAATAATCCGTCTATCTTCGCTTGAAAATCCAGAATCTGTTTTTCGGTCGCTTTTAGATCAACAGCGTTGAGTACACCTTCATCACAGACAAAATTCTCCTGATTGCTCAATTTCAATACGGTGTCCTTTATAACTATATGTTTCTTTGATGATTTTTCTTTCTAAAAATCCTTTTTTGCAAAAAGAACATCTCTTTTTCATAATGATCTCTCTTTAAATGAAACGATTAAATGACCTTCATCATCCATGAACCTATCCGGCCCTATTCGTTTTTGAGCTTAGAAATCCGATTTTTGGAAAAATCGGATTTCTTAAACCTCATTTATCTCGTTCCCACGCTCCAGCGTCAATGCCATTAAGTCTTGGAGTCCATTCGAGGTTTGAGTTTTTTTTTCAAAAAAACTCAAACCTCGAATCCTTTATATTTGGAAGTCTTTGATTTTAAACGACATAATCCAA